>JBJKRV010000045.1:0-4061 GCA_046704465.1 Opitutaceae bacterium
TCATGTCCTGAGGGGTCCCCCACGGTACCACTCGCCTGGACAAGCCGGGGCGGACGTATCCCGACGACCTGGCGCTGGAATTGGAACAGCCGCCGCGTTTCGTCAGCCGCGGAGGCGAGAAGCTCGCCGCGTTCCTTGACCGATTTTCCGTGAGCCTCGCCGGCGCCCACGTGCTGGACGTCGGCGCATCGACGGGCGGCTTCACCGACTGCGCGCTTCAGGCAGAAGCCGCGGACGTGACCTGTGTCGACGTGGGGCGCGCCCAGCTCCACGCCCGTCTCCGCGCCGACCCGCGGGTGACGAACCTCGAAAAGGTCAACGCCCGCAACCTGCGGCCGGGCGACCTGCCGCGCGCCGCCTACGATGCGGTGCTGATGGACCTGTCCTTCATCTCCCTCAAGGCCGTGCTGCCGGCCGTCTGGCCGTTTCTCCGGCCGGGCGGCCGGCTGATCGCCCTGGTCAAGCCGCAATTCGAGGCCGGACGCGCCGAGGCGGACCGCGGTCGCGGCGTCATCCGGGATCCGGACGTGCGGGCCGCCGCCCTCGCGACGGTCTCCGAGTTCGCCCTGGCCCTGCCCGGCGCCGCGCTTCTCGGCTCGATGGAGTCCCCGATCGCCGGCGCCGACGGAAACCGCGAATTCCTGCTCGGATTGTGCCGTCAGGACTGACGCTCGCCGGGAGCGGACCGACGCGAATTCGGGATTCGGCCCCTCGATATTTGGAGTTCAACCCCCGGCGGCAGTGCTCTAGCCTGCGCCCATGGATTGCATCCGCCGCCTCGCGTTTGTGGTCAACGAGCAGAAAGCCGGCGCCTCCGCGCTGGCCGGCGCCTTGATGGAGCTGGCCGGCCGGGCCGGTGTGACCTTCACCCACACCTCCCGTTTCCCGTTGCCGGAGGGTGTGCTGCAGGAGGTCGACGCCTGCTGCGTGATCGGTGGCGACGGCACCCTGCTCGGCGTGGTGCGCGAGGCCGCCCGGGCCCAGGTGCCGGTCATCGGAGTCAACCGGGGCAGCCTGGGATTTCTGACCACCTTCTCGGCCGACGAGGCGCGCTCACATTTCGCCGATCTGCTGGCGGGCGGCTATCGCCTCGCCCGGCGGTCGCTGCTGGACTGCTCCACCGGCCCCGGTCAGCACGACCTGGCGCTCAACGACGTTCTGATCAAGGACGAGGTGAACTCCCGGCTCGTCCGGCTGGAGGTGGTGGCGGGCGACGAACTGGTGACCGGCTACTATTGTGACGGCATCATCTTCAGCACGCCGACCGGCTCGACCGCGTACAATCTGTCGGCCGGGGGCCCGCTCATCCACCCCGCGGCCGAGGTCATTGCGATGACCCCCGTGTGCCCGCACACCCTCAGCAACCGGTCGATCATATTCCGGCACGACGTGAAGCTGCGGGTGTATAATCGCATGGAACACTCGCGGCTCCTGGTCGCGATGGACGGCCAGCGCAATCTCACCTACTGCGAAGGCACGCCGGTCGAGATCTCCATCTCGCCGCTCAAGCTGTCCCTGGTCCAGCGGGTGGACTACTCGCATTTTGCGGTCGTCCGCACGAAACTGCAATGGAGCGGCGGAGCGGCGGAAGCGCCGCCGGACTCCGCGCCGGCATGATCGGCACGAAAAAACGCCCCGGAGATTCTTCCGGGGCGTGAAACACGGTCGCGGCCGGGCCTCACGGCCCGGCGCCGTCGGCGTTCCCGGTGGCCGCCTTCCGTTTTGCCTCGAGCGTGGCTTTGCGCTTCGCCGCGGCCTCCTGATATCGCGCCCGATCGGCCTTCTCCACGGCCAGTTCGCCGTCATCGAGCCTGCCGTCGCCATTCTTGTCGTACTTCGCGAGGCGTTTGGCCTCGGCCGCGGCTGCCCGTTCGGCCTTCCGGGCCTCGCGGGCGGCGGACTTTTCGGCCCGGACCTTCTCGCGGTCGGCTTTTATCGCCGCGCGTTCGTCGGGATTGATCTTCCCGTCGTGGTTCGCGTCATACCGGCTCAAGGTCTCGGTCCGTCGCGCGGCGCGGGCGGCCTGCTGCTTTTCCTTGGCCGCCCGCCAGGCGGCCCGCTCGGTTTCGTCGAGAGTGCCGTCGTGATTGGCATCGTATTTCTTCAACGCCGCATCGGGAATCTTTTCGTCGTCCGCCGCCGTCAACCGGGGCGAAGACAGCGCCAGCCCGCAAAGGGCCGCCGCGCCTAACAGGAGAGCATAGGGGAGGTTTTTCATAACCGCGAAACACCATAATGATGACAATCCTCCCGGCAAGCGGTATTTTTGCGCCGCCAGCACGCCTCGAACGGAGCCGAAACTTCACGCCCCGGCCGGCGGCGTCACGACGAGCTGCGTGCGTCGCGACGGCTGGAGCCGATTCCGGGCGAAGTCGGCGAGCGCGTCGATCGTGACCGCCTCGATGCGGGCATCGTACTGAATCCAGTCGTTGACCGGCAGCCCGTAGAGGGCATTGAGCCCCGCCTGCATCGCCCTCGCGGAATTGGTCTGCAGGCTCAGCCGCCGGGCCGCCTTGAGCCGCGTCTGGCAGCGCCGCAATTCCTCCTTTTCCACGCCGCCCCGTGCCACCCGTGCGATCTCGGCCTCGATTTCAGCCAGCACCGCGCCGGCCTTGTCGGGGCTGGTCCCGGCAAAAAAGTGAAACATGGCCCCGTGCAGCCCCACCACGCGCGCCGCGCGGACGAAATAGGCCAGTCCTTTCTCCTCGCGCACGCGTTCGAAAAGTCGCGAGGACATGCCGCTGAAAAGTTCGTCCGCCACCTCGCTCACGTAGAAATCGGCTGCGAGCAGTCCGGGTCCGGGAAAAGCCTGGAAGACTACCGCCTGCTGGCGCGGCTGGTGTTCGACGAAATCGCCCACCTGGGCCGGGCCGGACGGTCCGTCGGCGCCCGTGGGTCTGGCGCCGCCCGGCAGGCGCGCGAGCAGACGGGCGAACCTGGACTGGTGCGCGCCCGGCGGAAAATCGCCCGCGACGGCCAGCACGGCGTTGCCCGCCACCACCAGCTTCCGGTGCAGGGCGGCCAGCGCCGCCGGCGTCAAGGCCTTGAGGCCGGGTTCATCTCCGGCGGCATCGATCGCGAAGGGATGGTCGCCAAAGAACAGTCGCCGGAGGCGTTTGCGTCCGAAGGTGACCACGTCGTCGGCGTCCTCGCGCAGCTCGGCGAGCTGGGCGTCGCGTTCGATGTCGACCGCCGTTCGCCGGAACGCCGGCATCAGCACCGCATCGGCCAACAATTCCAGGGCGCGATCGAGGTCCGTGGGCAGGACCTCCACGGCAATTCCGAAGCTGTTGTTGCCCGAGAATGGATAAAAGGAACCACCGACCTCCTCGATGGCCCGCGCCACCTCGGCGGCGGAACGCCGGCGGGTGTCTTTGGTGAGGAGCGTCGCCAGCAACTGGGTGGCCCCGCGCCGGGCGGCGGCCTCGAAGAGCGGACCGCCCTGAAACAACAGGCGCAAATGCACGTTGGGCAGCCGGCCATCCCGCTGCCAAAGAAGGCGGGATCCGTTGGCCAATGTCCGTTCCGAGAAGGCCGGCATCCCGGCGCCACCCGCCTTCTGGTCACGGGAAACGCCGGCCGGGGCTGCGCCCGCGGGGTTGAGCGACACGACCGTCAGGCGGTCGGGCACCACGTAGGTGCGCAGCACGCGCCGCAGGTCCGCGGGCGTTATCGCCCGCAACCGCTCAAAATACGTACGCGAGTAATCCAGGTCGCCGACGACGACCTCGGCCAGCCCGAGGCGAGCCGCCTGTCCCGCCACCGTTTTGCGGGTGTTCACCTCCCCGACAATCAACTGCCGAACCGCCTTATCGATCAGCCCGGGGGCAAAGCCGCGCCCCGCCCTCTCTGCCAGGAAACGCTCGACCGCCGCCCCTGCCTCGGCCCGTTTGTCCTCGTCACAGGTGTACGAGACATAAAACAGCCCGGCGACGCCGGGATTCCACGCCTGGGCGTCGATCGCGTGCACGAGGCGCGCCCGCTCGCGCAGCGCCTGCCACAGCAGGGAGCTTTCGCCATGTCCAAGAACGATGGCCAGCAGGTCGAGCGCCGGCGAATCG
>JBJKRV010000046.1:0-2925 GCA_046704465.1 Opitutaceae bacterium
CGCACCTGGAGTTCCTGTTTCTTCGTTTCCTGGACGACGACCTCTACCAGGCGTGCGAGCGCACGCGGTGCATGATCGAGGACCTGCCGGCGCTGGGCCTGGCTCCGACCCTGGAACGCCTGCCCGACGACCGCGTCGCGGCCGTCGAGGGCCGAGTCCGCGACCGGTTGATGGGCGCGGCCGCGGGCCTGCGCGATCTCTTCGTCGGGTCCGGTCTGGTGCGGGACGTTCGCGTGAGCCATGTCCATCTTCCGTGGCGGCGCCTCTTCGAGGTCGGCTTCGACGTGCAGGTCGAATTGGCCTGAGGCGGGGCGACCATCGCCTGCGAGCGCGCGCCGGTGCCGGCGATTGGCCGGCGCCGGCCAAGTGACTCATGCGGCGCGCCGGGGCACGCGAACCCACTGCATGCCGGCGGCCTTGGCGGCCGCAATGCCCGGCTCGGCATCCTCAAAAACCAGGCAGCGCTCCGGGGCGACCTTCATCCGCCGGGCGGCGAGAAGGAACATGTCCGGCGCGGGCTTGCCGTGGGCCACGTCGTCGGCGGTGACGACGATGCGAAACAGCGGCTTCAAACCGGAGATCTTCAGCGACTGCCGGACCACGCGGCGCGGTCCGCCCGACGCGATGGCGACCGGATGGGTCGCGGCCACGCGCCGCGCAAACTCCACCGTCGGCCGGATCAGTCGGACGTCGGCCTGCAAACGGGCGAAGAGGGCTTCCTTCTCGCGGAGGATGCATTCGTCGCCGAACCGGCGCCCGTAACGCCGGGCGAATTGTGCCGTCACGCCGCGGGCCGGCACGCCGGCCAGCGAATAGAAGAAGTCCTCGTCCAGGTGATGCGGGAGCCCGGCCCGCCGCATCGCCTCGTCCCAGGCGCGATAGTGCAGGGGCATGGAGTCGATCAGCGTGCCGTCGAGGTCGAAGATGTAGCCGTCGAATTCACGCGGCGGGATGGTGAGTTTCATGATCTGCGAGTCGGGTGTCGGATTGGTGGAACCGGCGCTCCGCGCCGGTTCAAGCCCGCTCGACCCCGCCGACCCGGCACACCGCCGCGGCGGCGCCCGTCGGGTGCCAGCCGTCCATGATTGACCGTCCCCTGGATATGGGGAACCCTCCGGTTGGCCGGGCGCCAGATACTTTGGCGGCTTCCGTCCAAGATGGCTGATCGTTCGGCTTCGTCTGATACTCCTTCCATGACCGCTCCGGGGCCGTTGCGGGTGCGCGAAAAGGTCTGCTACAGCATCGGCGATCTCGCGTCGAACCTCTATTGGAACACGTTCGCCCTCTACCTGCTGTTCTTCTACACGGACGTGTTTGGCATCCCGGCTGCGGCCGCGGGGACGTTGTTCCTCGTCGCCCGCCTCTTCGACGGCTTGAGCGATCCGGCCATGGGGATGATCGCCGACCGGACCGAAACCCGCTGGGGCAAGTTCCGGCCCTACCTCGTCGCCATCAGCATCCCGTTCGCGATCGTCGGCGTGCTGACGTTCACGACCCCGCACCTGGGAACGGAGGGCAAGCTGGCCTGGGCGTATGCGACCTACGTGCCGCTCATGCTGTTGTTCACGGCGTTCAGCATTCCATACTCTGCGATGCTGGGCGTCATCTCCGCCGATCCGGTCGAACGCACGGGCGTGGCGTCGATCAAATTCATCTTTGCGTACGGCGGATGCATGGTCGTGGCCGGAACGCTCCTGCCGATGACGCGCCTGCTCGGCGGGGGGAGCCCGGCCCGCGGCTGGCAGCATTCGTTCGTGGTTTACGGCATCGCCTTCGTGATCCTCGCCCTGATCACTTTTTTTGGCACCCGCGAGCACGTGCGCCCGGTGCCGGCGGCGGGCAGGTCGGTGAAGGCCGATCTGCGCGACCTGCTGAAGAACCGTCCGTGGATCATCCTGGCCTTGCTGACCATCACCTTCCTCGTGGCGTCGAACGTCCGCGGCACGGTGACGGCCTATTACTTCAAGTATTACGTCGGCACCCAGCGCATCACACTGCCCTTCGTCGGCGGCACGCACACCTTCGGCTACGTCGATTTGGTTTCGGCGTTCAACGCCTCGGGACAGGGCCTGGCCATCGTCGGGGTCATGTTGCTCCACTGGTTTGCGCGGCTGGTGGGCAAGAAGCCGGCGCTCGGCATTCTGCTGGCCGTATCCGCCGTCAGCACCGCCGGGTTCTACTTTTTGCGGCCGGACCAGGTGGGGTCCCTGTTCCTGTTGAACCTGGTGGGATCGCTGTCCGGGGCCCCGCTGTTCGCCCTGGTGTGGTCGATGTACGCCGACGTCGCCGATTACAGCGAGTGGCGGAGCGGCCGCCGGGCGACGGCCTTGGTTTTCTCCGCCTCGATCATGGGGACGAAGATCGGGGGCGCGCTCGGGGCGGCCAGCGCGGGCTGGCTGCTGGCCTGGTTCGGCTTCCAGGCCAACGTGGCCGAGAGTCCGGGAGTGCTGCGCGGAATCGTGCTGCTGATGAGCCTCGTTCCCGCCGCCATCGGCGCCCTGTCCTTTGTGCTGGTGCTCTTCTATCCGCTCAATGAAAGGAAACTCAGCGAGATCGCGGCCGAGTTGCAGGTCCGCCGGACGGCCCTTCCGGCGGCGGGCTGACCGCCGTGTCGCCGATCCTCCCTTTCGGGAATTCGGTGCGTGCCTTCCGGGGCGCGACAACCCAAAGCGCTGCCGTGCCCGTCAATTCTCCGCCGACCGACAACGCTCAACTTCATGAAAACGACCGCCCTATTCGCCACGGCCAAGGACCGGATCGAACTGGTCGAAGCCACGCTGCCTGAGCCGGGGCCCGGAGAGGTCCTCATCGAGGCGCTCTACACGGCCGTCAGCCCCGGGACCGAGCTGCGGTGCCTCGCGGGCCAGCAGTTCAACGTCAAGTTTCCGTACATTCCGGGTTACTCGATGGTCGGCCGCGTCACCC
>JBJKRV010000047.1:0-8162 GCA_046704465.1 Opitutaceae bacterium
TACTGGGCGGACAAGCGTGCGGAATACGGCCACCCGAAGCCGTACGACATCAAGTACTGGGACCTCGGCAACGAGGTCGACGGCGAACCCTGGATCATCGGCCACAAGGACGCCGACGACTACGTGAAGTTCGCGGTCGAGACGGCCAAGGCGATGCGCCATGCCTCACCCGGCACCAAGCTCCATTTCATCGCCAGCGGCTCCTCCTGGTACCAGGACAATCTCGATTGGGTGAACTGGAACTGGAAGGTCATCCAGGGCCTCTACGGGATCGCCGACTACCTCTCGATCCACCGTTACTGGGGGGATGCAAAAAAGTACGACGTCTTTCTGGGCCAGCACGACGTGGACCTGGAGCGCGCGATCGACATCACCGCCGGCCAGCTCAAGGCCGTGGCCGACGTCCGGAAAGGCGGACCGATGTACCTCTCGGTCGACGAGTGGGCGCCCGGTTTCAATGGCGGCCACCTCTCGACCCTGGCCCTGGCGGAATATTTCAACGCCTTCATCCGGCGCGCGGATGTCGTCAAAATGGCCGACTATACCATGCTGACATCAATCCTCGGCCGCGACATGAAGACGGGCGCGACCTACAAGACGCCGCTGTTCTACGCGTTCAAGCTGTTCTCCACCCAGTGCCGGGGCGATGCGCTCGCCACGTTCGTGGATTGTAACACCTTCTCCACCGGCGCCCACTACCAGAACATGCCCTACCTCGACGTGTCGTCGGTTTACAACCGGCCGGCGAAGCGGGTCGTGATCAATGTCGTCAACCGCGACAAGGACCGGGCCATTGCCACCGACATCAAGTGCGTCACCGGCAGCTTCACCGGCAACGCGACCGTGAGCGAGATCACCAGCAGCGACACGACGAACAAGCCCTACTCCTATGCGGACCGTGACACCTACCCGCCCAAGACCGAGCAGGTGCCGGCCAGCGGCTCGACGCTCCACTTCACTTTTCCCGCGAATTCTTTCACCCAGATCGTCGTCGGCGTGGACCGCCCGTGAAGCGGATGGATGCAGGTGTAGGAGCGAGCTTGCTCGCGAACGCCGGGTGGCGATCGCCTGCAAGCAGGCTCCTGCATGAAACCACCAGGGTCACGGAATCCATCACGGCGCTGCTGATGCACTCAGACCCGGCGGACCGGACGGAGCCGGTCCCTCCAAAGGTGCATTCTGGGAGGACCCGCCCCCGTGCGGGTCGTGACTGCTTCCCGCATCGAAAATATGCAGGCTGAGCCCTCCCCGCGACAACCGGTGGAATCCTGAGCAAGCGTTATGCCCCTTTTTGCCCGTCGCCTCCTGATCGCCGGCCTCACCGGATTGCTGCCGGCGACGGCCGTTCTCGCCACCAACCCGCTGATCATGGACCAGTTCACGGCCGATCCGTCGGCGCGGGTGTTCGAGGGCCAGGTGTACGTCTATCCGTCCCATGATATCATCGCGGTTCCGGGGAAGGGGCGTCCCGGCTGGTTCTGCATGGCGGACTATCACGTCTTTTCCTCCCGGAACCTCACGGATTGGACGGACCACGGCGTCATCGTCAGCCAGGACGAGGTCCCGTGGGTCAGGCCCGACTCGTACAGCCTGTGGGCGCCGGACTGTGTCGGCAGAAACGGGAAGTACTACTTCTATTTTCCCGCGTTGGCCCGCACCGGCAGATTCGGATTTCGGATCGGCGTGGCGGTCGCGGATCAGCCGTACGGTCCCTTCAGGCCGGAACCCCGGCCGATCGAGGGCGTGTACGGCATCGATCCGTGCGTGTTGATCGACCGGGACGGAAGCGCGTACCTATTCTTCGCCGAGCGCAAGATCTTCGTCGCGCCGTTGAGAAACGACATGCTGCACCTCGCGGGGCCGCCGCAGGTGGTCGAGCATCTTCCGACGAAGGGGCTCATTGAAGGGCCGTTTGTTTTTTTGCGGCGGGGAATCTATTACCTGATCTATCCCCACGCGGCGCACAAGACCGAGCGGCTGGAGTACGCCATGAGCCAACATCCGTTGGGGCCCTATCGACCGGCGGGCGTGATCATGGATGAGTCGCCCGATGGCTGCTGGACGAACCAAGCCTCGGCCGTCGAGTACCACGGACAATGGTACTTGTTCTACCACGATGACGACTTGTCCCCGGATTTCGACAAGGCCCGGTCGATGCGGGCCGACCGGCTGTTCTTCAACCGCGACGGCACGATCAGGAAGGTGATTCCGACCCGACGGGGCGTGGGGATCGTCGAGGCGACGCACAAGATCCAGATCGACCGTTACAGCGCGATCAGCCCCGAAGGCGCCGCGGCGTCATTTCTCAATCCGGCCGACCCATTTGAGGGCTGGAAGATCTCGTTGGCCGGGAAGTCGGCGTGGGTTCGCTTCAATGACGTCGATTTCGGGAAGACCGGCTTGAAGTCGGTGGCGGTGCGGGCCGTCGCCCCAACCGGAGGAGCGATCGAGATTCGGCTGGATCAGGCGGGCGGCCCCGTGCTCGCCCGGGTGACAATTGGTCCGAATGCCGCCTGGGCAATCTCCAGGGCGAGCGTACAGAATGTGCCGGCCGGCGTTCACAACCTCATCGTCACCGACGCGGGCCAAGGCCCGGTTGAGGTGGATTGGGTGAGCTTTGAGTAGAATCCGTTCGACCGTTTCAACCGGAGGCCGGACCGCGGCGGCGAGATCGCGCCGTCCCGCCGGACACCTCCAATCCCCCATATAAAATGATGACCTCACTCAGACGTTTCACCCTGATCAGCCTGCTCCTGATGACCGCCGCGGCCTACGGCCAGGACCCGAATTTCTACATCTTCCTGTGCTTCGGGCAGTCGAACATGGAGGGCTTCCCGGGAGTCCAGGCTCAAGACAAGGTCTCCGTGCCCAGCCGCTTTCAGGTCCTGGCGGCGGTGGATTTCCCCAAGCTGGGCCGGGTGAAGGGCCACTGGTATACGGCCGTTCCGCCGCTCTGCCGCCCCACCACCGGCCTCTGCCCGGTTGATTATTTCGGCCGCACGCTGGTCGCCAACCTCCCGGCCAACATCAAGGTCGGAGTGGTCGATGTCGCCGTGGCCGGCTGCAAGATCGAGCTGTTCGAAAAGAACCATTACCAGGCCTACGCGGCGACCGCACCTTCGTGGATGAAACGCATCATCGCCATCTATGACGGCGATCCCTACCGGTACCTGGTGAATCTGGCCCGGGAGGCCCAGAAGGCCGGGGTGATCAAGGGCATCCTGCTGCACCAGGGCGAATCGAACCCCAACGACGAGGACTGGCCGAACCAGGTCAAAGGCATCTACGACCATCTGCTCATGGATCTGCACTTGAAAGCCGCGGACGTGCCATTGCTCGCCGGCGAAGTCGTGGCGGCAGATGAAAAGGGCGCTTGTGCGAGCATGAACCGGATCATCGACCAGCTGCCCCGATTCGTCCCGACCGCGCACGTCGTCTCCTCGACGGGCTGTCCCTGCCGGCCGGACCATCTGCATTTCACGCCGGCCGGATACCGGGAACTGGGCCGGCGGTATGCGGAGACGATGCTGCCCCTGCTCGGCGTCCCAACGGCCCCGGCCAAGTGACCGCCGGCGGGCGCCCCGTCAGCCCCTGGTGCATCGGCTCCTGGGTCACGAAGATCCCGATTGGATTCCCGTCGTCCGCCTCATTTGCGCGCGGTGCTTCGCGCCGTCGCTTTCTTGTGCAATAGGTCTCTGGGCACTCCGCTTCCCGGCGCCTCGGATTCGGCGCGGCACCCGTCATCGCGACGTTTCTGTCCCTCCCGGCATCGGTCCGGCGCAAAGCCTCTTGAACAGGGCGGGATCGTTATCCTCCAGCCCGATGATGCCGGCGAGGTGGTTGGCCGAAACCCACGGGAGCCAGAGCCGGTGCGAACCGACCCCCCGTCCGTCGGGGCCAGGCCCCAGGCGCCAGTGCTCCTGCTGCCACCCGATGCCCTTCATGTCGTACGTGCGCCCCGGGAGCGCGAGCATGGACTTCGTGCCGTGGAGCAGCACGTACGCGACGTCGAGGTAATGCGGATCCTTCGTGTCGTCGTAGAGCTTCGCGTAGAGCGGCACGGCCCAGTCCAGGTACTCGTCCACGCTGCCGGCGACCCGGGCGGTGATACCCTGCAATCCGATGGTGGGCACGCCCTGCTTCCAGTTCAGTTCCGCGTTGGTGGCGTCCACCGGCATGGGCAGGTTCCAGATCCAGATCCAGCTTTCGGCAAACGTCCCCGCCACCTGCGCGCGCTGCAGCCACTCGGGATTCCCGGTCGCGTCGTAAAGGCTCAGGAACGCCTCCAGGCTCAACATGCCGGCTTCCTTGTCCGTGATGTTCGGGTTGTCGCTGGCGCCGCCGGCGAACAGCCCGCGCACGCCCCAGTGCGTCCAGACATAATCGCCGGCGCGGACCGCGGCGCGCTCATACTGCGGATCGCCCGTGACCTTCGTCATCAAGTCGAGCAGCGGCACGGGAGCATAGCTCGTCGTTCCGGTCGGCTCCGCCACTTCGTCGCTGCCGGCCTTCCAGCGCCGGGGAAACGACCCGTCCGCCCGCTGCTGGCGGACCAGCCAGTCCACGTAGTCCTTGACCCACCGGTACCAATCCGGATGCAACCGACCGTGGGCGCGCTCGCGCAGATAGGCCTGCAACACCGCCAAGCGGCCCTCGCAGGCGTTGCGCAGCCAGGGCGCGAGCCAGATGTGATGCCACGGCTTGCCGGTCGCGAGGTTGAAGCCGGTCGCCTCCGGCGGGACGTTCGGCAGCGCCTTGATCATCGACGCGATGATCGCCACTCCCGTCCGGTGCATCTTTTGTCCTCTGGCGGCGTGGTCGCGGTCGCCCTCCCACAACAACTCCCGGGCGCATTCCAGGTCCTTGCCCACGAACCCCATCGCGATCATGGTCCAGTTCCACTGCAGCTTGTCGGTGATCGTGTTGAGGACGAAGGGAATGCCCGTGCGTCCGTCGATGGTGGCGGCGTGCGCCTCCAGGTGGTCGAGCAGCACGCGGCGCACCTCCGCGATGTCGATGGGCGCGACCACGGGATTCAACGTAAGCCACGCCCAGCGCCACGCGGCGCGAGTCAGGTCCGGGAACGAGCCCGTGGCCCCGAAGCGGAAACTCACCGTATAGCGGTGCGGGACCCCTGGCGCGATCGGATGGTACCGCCGGAACCACTGCGCGGGCGACTTCGCATTGCCGCCCCCGGTGTACAACTTTGCGGTTCCGGGGAAGCGAAAGCCGAATTCGACCGGGCCGCCGGCGGCCTGCCAGGCGCCCAATGCGCCGAACTGAAATCGCCGATCGATCATCACCGTTTTGACCAGCTTCGTCTCCGCAAAGGTCGATTCGCCCTGCGGCGTCGGATCCAGCACCGCCACCGAGGCGCCGTCGCGGAACTGAAGCGCGAACAGCGGCGCCGGCAGGATGTCCTCGCGCATCACGAGGTAGCGGGCCGCGTAGTTCAGGGTGCCGCCGGGCGATCGGGCGCCGTCGTGGCTTGGATCGCCATACAGGGCGCCGGGAGCGAAGCATTTCACGTCGCGCCAACGCACGGACGGGTCGACGGCGAACACGACCGACGAGCCAAAGCCCCCCGGCGCATGGCCGGTGATCTCGACGGTCCGGTGCACGGAGACCACCGCGCCATCCAGACTCCATCGATCGTTCACCCGAAACGACACCCGGTCGCCGTCGGCGATGACTGCGTCGGCGTCCACCCCGGCCGCCGATCGTTGGATCTTCCCGTACGCGGCGGCCAGGTCGCGGATATCATCCTTCGCCCGGAAGACTTCGATCCTCGCGGGCTGCATTTGCCGAAGGTGCGGGGATGGTCCTCCCTCGATCTCGATGCCCCATCCGCTGCCCGCATCGTTGACGAACGTGACCGTGGCGCCGGTGGCCAACCGTCCCAGAACGACGCGGTCGTGGGATTGGGCGCGTAAGGACGGCGCGAACGACACAAGGGCAAACAGCCCGCACGCGACCAGCCGGCGGAATCGCGGCGGACGGAAGACGAATTGGCGGCGGCTAGCCATTGCGAGTGTCCGCATCGGGGATCGGGTGCAAGGGATTGAGGAGGCGGGTCGGCACGCGGGTGCGGCGAGCCGGGACGCAAACGGGAAACGTGCCGTGCCGTGCCGCGATTGCGAGGACTTCCTGCGGCTGGAAAATCCGTGAGGCCAAGCCGGAGTCGTGGCAGGGCCGGCTTGACCGGCGGCCGGGCGTTCTCGCTGGCGGTATGCAGCTGTCGCCGTTCGGCCTGATCGTGGCGGGTGGGGTAAAGCGCGGCGCAACGAGGTCCACCGAAGCGAGGGTCCGCAAGGTGCCCATTTGGCGTGCAGATGACCGTCGCCTCCCACGGCTGGCCGGTCGCAGACTCGGAGGCCGCCTGACGTTGCCGGATCGCTGCGTCCGGCCTGCGCGACGACGTTGGCCGAACCCGGGCCGGCATCGACGATCGGCATCGATCCGCCGGAGCGGACAAGCCGGACGTTGCTTGGTCCACTTCCGATCCACGGAGCCGGACGGGCCGCGTGGATGGCGACGTCTTGCGTCACGACGAGGTTGTTGTCCTGGCCTGGTAAGCCGGCTCGGCCGAGGTTCCTCCTGTCGCTGCGAAAAACCGGCCGCGTCACCCCTCGGGAATGTCCGGCTCGACCAGGTCCGCCAGCTGGCCGAGCGACTCCTGCCAGCCGAGATAGCAGGCCTCGGCCGGGATGACCGCCGGCACGCCCTCCTGCGTGATGCTCACGTCGGTCCCGCAGGACACCGGCTTCAGGATGACAGTCACCTGCAGATCCCCGGGCAGATTCGGATCGTCGAACCGGTCCGAGTAGCGGATGCGCTCGTGCGGCACCAGCTCGAGGTATTCGCCGCCGAAGGAGTGGCTCCTGCCGGTCGTGAAGTTGGCAAACGACATCTTGAAGGTGCCGCCGATCTTGGCCTCGAGATGATGGACGTGCCCGGTGAAACCATGCGGGGGAAGCCATTTGGCCAGGGCGTCGGCTTCGAGGAAGGCACGATAGACCTTTTCCGGGGTGGCTCGAAGGACGCGATGAAGACGGATGGTGTGGGTGGACATGATGGATTTCCGTTCAGGAGGACGAGTGGGATGGGTCAAAATCTACACAATGGACAACGAACGACAACGGCCCGGGCGGACAGCGTCATGTCAGTGGCGAGGTGGCCGAACGCGCGTCCGGCCTGCCGTCGGGGACCGCGCCGGACTCCGGACCCGGCGCGCAGAAGATCCCGCGTTTTCATGCTTCCGTCGGCACGAGAAATGCGCAATTTGGAAATGAGGAGCGTCCAGCCTATGCCCCGAATCCTGTTCTGCGACGACGAGAGCGCACTCCGTGCCACGGTGCGGCCGCTGCTCGAGACGCTGGGGCACGAAGTGGTACTGGCCTGCGACGGGGTCGAAGGAACGGAGTGCCTGCAGAAGCAGGAATTTGACGTGGTGATTACCGACATGCGGATGCCCGCGCTGGACGGCATGGCCGTGATCAAGGCCTCCCGCCAGCTGCAGCCGGCCGCCCGGATCATCGCGAGCGGCGGCGATGGCTCCCTTCCGGCCGTGGATCCAGCCGCAATTGCACGTCAGCTGGGCGTTCACGCCGTGCTGCCCAAACCCTACGGGATCGACGAACTGAGGGCCGCGATTGGCAAGGCTCTTGAGGGGCCCGGCGATACCTGAATCGCCTGGTGGCCGGCCCGCCGCAGCGGCGGAGCCGACCGAACCTGATGGTCGAGGCAGGGAGATTTGCGGTCCGGCGCTTCCTTCACTGCGGCGGCGGAACGTACGCAATGCACTCGAGTTCGACTCTTGCCCCGAGCGCCAGGCCGCTCGCTGCCAGGGCGCTGCGGGCCGGCAACCGGGCCGTGAAGAACTCCCGGTAGACTTCGTTGAACGCCGGCCATTCGGCAATGTCGGCCAGGAAGATGGTGCATTTCACCACGTGCTCCAGCCCGCTGCCGTGGCGTTCGAGCACAGCCTTCAGGTTTTTGAGGGCGCGCCGCGCCTCGGGCACGATACCGCCGGGCACGAGTGTGAGGGTTCCCGGTTGGTTTCCGATCTGGCCGGAGACGTAGAGCGTGTCGCCGAGTTGTGCGGCCTCGGAGAACGGCAACTGCACGCCGCCCGCCGGGGGCATGGGAAAAAAGCGCGGCCC
>JBJKRV010000048.1:0-5974 GCA_046704465.1 Opitutaceae bacterium
GATCGCCCCGGCGCCGGCCGGGGAGCCGGCGGGGCCATCGGCCGCGATGCGGGAAAAACCACCTGCGGACGGCTGGCTTTGGCCAGCTCCTCCTTCTCGCGGGCGATGTCCTCGGCCGAGCGGACGAACACCCCCGAAGGCAGGCGGGTCGTAAACTCCGGGTGCCGTTCCGCCGTCTCCACGGTGGTTGCGGTGGTCGTCTCGACTTCCGCCTGTTCCGCCACCCCGGAGGCCGGCACCGCGTCACCCTCCGCGGGCTTTCGCTGCGCCATCTCCTGCTCCAGGGCCTCCGCCGTGATCTTGTCGATCGTGCTCGAAACCGTTTTGACCGGGTAATCGCGCGACTTCAACAGGGCCAGCAGGTCCTTGTTGTCCATGCCGATCTTCTTGGCAAGTTCGTGGAGGCGAATACTCATCAGGTCCAGTCGAGGAAATGCAGGTTACTTGGTGGTGTTGGTGAAGGTGGCGACCTTTTGCAGGATCTCGCTGGCCTCCTCGTCCGTGAAGCCGACCCCGACGAGATCCTCGTTCTCGACGCCGTCGAAAAGTTCCAGGGAGGCGAAGCCGGCCGCGACCAGACGCTGGGCGGTCGCATCGTCGATGCCGGGAATTCGGGCCAGCCCGGAGGCCGCCATGCCCTTCTTCTCCTCGAGCGTCGTGGCCACCGTCTGCAGCTTCATGATGTCCAGCTTCCAGCCGATCAGCCGGGAGGTGAGGCGGGCGTTTTGCCCCTTCTTGCCGATCGCCACCGCCAGATCCTCCTCGGAGACGACGACGCCCACGCGCCGGCTCTTCTCGTCGATGAGGATGTCGCGCGGCACGGCCGGCTTGAGCGCCTCGGCCACCATCTCGCGCACGTCGGGAAAATAGCGCACGATGTCGATCTTCTCGCCACCGAGTTCGCGCACGATCGATTTCACCCGGGCGCCCCGGGCGCCGACGCAGGCGCCCACCGGATCCACCTTCGCATCGGCCGTGGAAACCGCGATCTTGGTGCGATAGCCCGGCTCGCGGGCAAACGCCTCGATCTTCACGGTGCCGTCGGCGATCTCGGTGACCTCCAGCTCGAACAGGCGGCGCACGAAGCGCGGACTGGCGCGGCTGAGGATGAGTTCCGGGCCGCGACTGGTGTTCTCAATCTCCAGGAGCAAACAGCGGATGCGTTCGCCCGGCGCGTAGTCCTCGCCCGGGACCTGCTCCTTGCCCGGCATCATCGCCTCCGCCTTGCCCAGGTCGACAAACAGATCGCTGCGCTCCCGGCGGCGCACAATGCCGGTGACGATGTCGCCCACGCGATCCTTGTAGTCGTCGTAAATGCGCTCCTTCTCGAACTGCCGGAGCCGCTGCATGATGGCCTGCCGCGCCGTCTGGGCGGCGATCCGGCCCAGGTAGGCGGGATCGATCTCCTTTTCCAGCGTCTCCCCGAGCTGGACGCCGGGCTTCAGGAGGTGGGCCTTTTCCAGGTGGATCTCCGTCTTCGGGTTGCTGACGGAGTCGACGACCTTGAGCAACGTCCAGGCGTGGAGCTGGCCGTTCTTCGGACTGATCTCGATCTTCAGCTCCTGTCCCGAATTAACCCCCTTTTGCGCGGCCGTTTTGATGGCGTTGACGATCGCGGCGATCATATCGACGCGACTGATCCCCTTTTCCTTCTCCATGTACTCAAGGACGGAAAGGATTTCGCTGCTCATATAGATTGAATTACGGGAAAAAAAAAGCGGGCCAAAGGCCCACTTTTTACAAAGTGAACTTGAATTACGTCAAGGGTGCTGCCGCCCCAGTTTGATGTCAAGTCCCGCGCCCGCTGCGGAGTTGCGCGGAAGCCCTTGTCGACGCGGATCTAATCGCGTTTTGACATCGCGTGCTCCCGACCTAGTGTGCCCCGTTGCTCCAATGCGACAGCTCCATGCCTACTGGCGGATGAGTTATATTGCAGCGCCCAAGTCCCCCCGGGACGGGCGTCTTTTCCGCGACCTGCCGGCCTTGGGTGACGACCGCGCAGCGCTGATCGTGCACCGCAGCCGCCGCTCCTACCTGGTCCTGAACAAGTTTCCCTACAATCCGGGTCACCTTCTGGCCGTGCCGTTCCGCGAGGCGCGGGAGCTGAACGAGCTCACCCCGGCGGAGCGCGCCGACCTGATGGAGGAGATCAACCTCGGACAGCGGATCCTGAAGGCCGCGGTCAATCCCGACGGCTTCAACATCGGCTTCAACTTCGGTTCCGCCGCCGGCGGGAGCATTCCCCATCTCCACGCCCACATCGTGCCGCGCTGGAACGGCGACACCAATTTCATGCCCGTCCTGGGGCAGACGCGCATCCTGCCGCAGGCGCTGGCGGCCACGTACGAACGGCTGGCGGCCGTCCTGCCTCAAGTTCTGGCCCGCCGTCCCGGCCGGCGCCGCCGGCGAAAGTCCCGCTGAACCGATTGGCGCGGCCCCCGCGGCCCCGCCCCCTGCCTCGTGCCTTCCAAGACCCTCTACTATCCGACGCCGCGCCACCTCCATCAGCTTTACTGCGGCCGCGAGGAGAACCTGCTGGCGGTCGAGAAGGCCCTCCACGTGAAACTCGCCACCCGTGAAGACTGGCTGAAGATCGATGGCGCCGAGCCGGACCTGGCCCGCGCGGAGGATTTCTTTGCGCTGCTCAACGAGGGCCGGCAGCAGGGCCTGACGCTGCGAAACTCGGACTTCGCCCACCTGCTCGAGGGGTTCGCCCGCGGGGACGGCGAAGAGCTGCGGTCCCTGTTCGCCCAACCGGTGGTGATCGCCACCAACCGGCGCAGCGTGGTGCCGAAGACCGTCGGCCAGAAGTCCTACCTCCAGGCCATCCAGGACAACCCCGTCGTGTTCGGCATCGGCCCCGCCGGCACGGGCAAGACCTATCTCGCCGTGGCCGCGGCCATTTCGGCCCTGTTGAAAAACGAGGTCCAGCGCGTGGTCCTGACCCGGCCCGCGGTCGAGGCCGGGGAAGCCCTCGGCTTTCTGCCCGGCGACCTGCGCGAGAAGATCCTGCCCTACCTCCGGCCGCTCTACGATGCCATGCACGACATGCTCGAGGCGGAGGACGTGACGCGCCTGGTCGAAAAGGGCGTGATCGAGATCGCCCCGCTCGCCTATATGCGGGGCCGCACCCTCTCCCATGCCTTCATCATCCTCGACGAGGCCCAAAACACCACGCCGGAACAGATGATGATGTTCCTGACCCGCCTGGGGGACGATTCCCGCATGGTCGTGACGGGTGATGTCACCCAGATTGACCTGCCGCGGCCCAAGCAATCGGGACTCCTCCAGGTGAAGCACATTCTCCACGGGATCCCCGGCATCGAATTCCACCACTTCACGGGCACCGATGTCGTGCGCCACCCCCTGGTGCAGCGCATCATCGAAGCCTACGACCGGTACCGGCATCCGATCACGGCTGCGCACGCCGGAGAGGAGGGGCCGGGCTGATCCGGTCGACGCCATGGCCTTCTTCAAGGATCTCAAGCTTCTGCGCGGCGGGTCGGCCGCCTCGTCGCGGCGGCGCCGCAAGGCGGCCCGCTTCGCCTCCGTCACGACCTACCTGGAGAACAGCCGGCCGGTGGCGGTTCTGATCTTCGTCCTGATGGTGGCGGCGATCGTGCTCATCAGCTTTGTGGGCGTCTCCTCCTCGACGCTCCCGGTGCTGCCCAACCAGCTGGCGACCATCCGCATCGTGGCGAGCGCGCCGTTCTCCTACGTGAGCAAACTCAAGACCGAGCAGGCGCGCGAACAGCTGCTGAACCGCGTGCCGCCCGTCTACCATCTGGAATTCGGTCCGCTCCAGCAGTTCGAGACGAATCTTCGCGCGCTGATTGCCGACCTGAACAAGCTCGAAACACAGTTTCCGGCGGCGGCGCCGGCGCACGGCGCGGCTGGCGCCAACTCGCCGGAGGCGCGGAGGAACGCCGAGCTGAACAAGATCGTCGAAGCGTTCAACGCCAAGGGCCCCTACCAGGTCTCGGTGGACGACATCACCACCCTCCTGTCGCTGGGGAACGCCGCCCAGCGGCAGGCGCTGATCGAAAATGGCCTGGCGGCCTTGCGCGAGATCTACCAGGAGGGCGTTTACGGCGCCGGCACCTTTGCCGCCGGGTCCCCCGACAGCGTTTCGCTGTTCCGCATCCGGCTGCCCACCGGTGAGATCAACCAGATGCGCGTCCAGTCGATGGAGGAGGCGCTGACCTTTCTCCGCATCAACCTCGCCGCGGAAGGCGTGAGCCGGGACGGAACGCTCGCCCTTTTCCGACTCTTTCGCAACGGCGTCACCCCTGATCTGATCTACGACCGCGAGGCCTCCGAGCAGCTGCGGGAAAAGGCGCTCGCCGCCCTGAAGCCGGTGGTCGTGCACGTGGAACGCGGCGAGACGATCATCGAGCCGGGCGCGCGCGACACGCCCGAGGAATACGAGATGCTCGTCGCCCACCGCGAGTTTCTGCTCCACAACGGCGAGGTGGCGGTGGACAACAGCCTGCAGCTCTTTGGCCGCGTCCTGTTGGTGCTCGCGATGGTGATGGCCTCGATGCTGTACATCCGCCTCGAGGATCCCGAGACGATGCTCAGCAACGGGCGGCTGGCGTTGCTGGCCCTGGTCGTGATCCTGAATCTCGCCCTGGTGCGGGGCACCTACTGGCTGGGGCAGCTGCCGGTGTTTCTCGAGCACACCGACGCCGCCTCGCTGCTGCCCTATATCGCGCCCACGGCCCTGGCCCCGCTCATTGTCGCGATCCTCATTGATGCGGGCTCGGCGATTTTCATGGCGCTCTTCATCTCCATCTTCACGAGCGTCATCTACGGGAGCCGCCTCGACCTCCTGGTGATCACGTTTCTGGCCTCGATGGTCGGCATTTTCGCCTGCCGCGCGATCCGCCGGCGCAGCCGGGTCGTCCGCGCCGCCAGCCTCGGGGGACTGACCGTCGCGTGCTTCGCCCTCCTCATCGGCATCGCCGACCAGCTCCCGTTTCTCACCGTGCTTGAGCAGATGGGGGCGGGCCTGGTCACCGGGCTGGTCACCGGGGTCGCGGTCGCCGGCCTGTTGCCCGTGCTCGAGGGTCTGTTCAAGCGCACCACCGACATCACGCTGCTCGAGCTGACCGACTACAATCATCCCCTGCTGCACCGCATGCAGATGGAAGCCCCCGGCACCTACCATCACAGCCTGGTGGTGGCCAACCTCGCCGAGAATGCGGCCAACGCCATCGGCGCCAATCCCCTGCTCTGCCGCGTCTGCGCGCTCTTCCACGACGTCGGCAAGACCGCCAAGCCCGGCTACTTCTCCGAGAACCAGCGCGAGGGCACCAACCCGCATGACGACCGCAACCCGTCGTTCTCCGCCCTCATCATCAAGAGCCATGTGAAGGACGGCGTTGACCTGGCCCTCAAGCACCGCCTGCCGCGGGCCGTGATCGACGTGATCCGCCAGCACCACGGCACGACGCTGATCCAGGCATTCTACCAGCGCGCGCGCAACGGCGACTCCCGCCCGGGCGTGGCCTCCTCCGCGGCCGGCGTCTCCCAGGACCCCTTCCCGCCCGGGGCCTCCCGGCCGGTGTGCGAAACCACCTATCGTTACGACGGCCCCACTCCCCAGTTCAAGGAGAGCGCAATCATCATGCTGGCGGACGGGGTCGAGGCCGCCACCCGGTCGTTGCGGCGCGTGACGCCGCATCATCTCGGAGAACTGATCGACCAGGTCATCCGCAGCCGGGTCGAGGACGGCCAGCTCGATGAGACGCCGCTTACCCTGGCAGAGCTCACGCAGATCAAGAGCAGCTTTGCCCTCACCCTGCTCAACATGCTTCATGCCCGCGTCGCCTATCCGTCGACCGAGAAAGCCGAGGCCCGCGGCGCCCCGCCGCGGCCGGAGCAAAACGCCGGCTGACCGGGACGCGGCTCCGCCGCCTTCGGGCTCCGCCCGGGCGCGGACGGGCCGGCCGATTCGCGTTCACAACGGCCA
>JBJKRV010000049.1:0-3086 GCA_046704465.1 Opitutaceae bacterium
GAGTTCCTACTATGCGGCGGGGCTGGACCTGGTGATCGAGGCGATGCTCCCGGCGGCGGTCCGCGGGGGCGCCACTCCCCGCGAGGAAAAGTTGCTCGCGGCCGGCGGCCAGCTTTCGGCCGACGACGAGGCCGCGCTGACCCGCCGCGCCCCCCAGCAGGCGCGCCTCTACGCCTTTCTCCGCCAACAGTTCCGCCCCCAGCCGAAGGCGCTGGTGCTCGCGCGCCTCGGGCTGACGGCCGCGGTGGCCAGCGCGCTCGTCCGGCGCGGGCTCGCGCGGGAGGAACGGCGCCGCGTGGCCCGGGTGGGTTACGCGGACAACTGGACGCACGGGGAGACGGTCGCGGCCGTCCCGCTCACGCTCAACGACGAACAGGCGGCGGCGGTGGAGACGGTGCGCGGCAGCCTCGAGCGTCGCACGTTTTCGACCCACCTGTTGCACGGGGTCACCGGCTCAGGGAAAACCGAGGTCTATTTGCGCGCGGTGGCGGCGGCGCTGGCCGCCGGCGGGGGAGTGATCTACCTGGTCCCCGAGGTGGCGTTGACGCCGCAGACGGTCGCCCGCCTGCACGGCCGCCTCCAGGCGATCGCGCCCAACCACCGGGTCGTGGTCTGGCACAGCCACCTGAGCGAAGGGGAGCGGTTTGACGGATGGATGGCGCTGGCGACGGGCGAGGCCCGCGTCGTCGTGGGGGCGCGCTCGGCGGTGTTTGCGCCGGTGCGCGACCTGCGCCTCGTCGTCGTCGACGAGGAACACGAGCCGGCCTACAAGCAGGACGAGACGCCGCGCTACCACGGGCGCGACGTCGCGGTGTACCGGGCGCGACTGTGCCACGCCGTGTGCCTGCTCGGCTCGGCCACACCCTCGCTCGAGTCCATCGCCAACACCCGCGCGGGCAAGTACCGCCTGTCCCTGCTCAACCACCGGGTGGATCACCGCGAACTCCCCGCCATCGACGTCGTCGACCTCCGCGTCGAGGTGCTGCGCGCCCGCGGCTCCCCGACGCTGTCGCGCCTGCTGGTGGAGAAGCTGCACGACCGCTTCGAACGCCGGGAGCAGACCATCCTGTTCATCATCCGCCGCGGCTACTCCTCGAGCCTGCTGTGCACCGAGTGCGGGCACGTGGAGACCTGCGTCCATTGCAGCGTGGCCATGACCTACCACCGCGCGGACGAGACCCTGCGGTGCCACCTGTGCGGCGCGCAGCGGCCCGCGCCCGCCACCTGCCCGCAGTGCCGCTCGCCGAAGATCCGGTGGCGCGGGCTGGGCACCCAGAAGGTGGAGGAGGCGGTGCGCCGCCTCCTGCCGCGTGCGCGGATCGAACGGGTGGACAGCGATACGATGTCGAAGAAGAACCGGTTCCGCCAGGTGCTGACCGATTTCCGGCTGGGGCGCGTGGATGTGCTGGTGGGAACGCAGATGATCGGCAAGGGGCTCGATTTCCCCAACGTCACCCTCGTGGGCCTGGTGGACGCCGACCTGTCGCTGCACGTGCCGGATTTCCGGGCCAACGAGCGGACGTTCCAACTCCTCGTGCAGGTGGCGGGACGCGCCGGCCGCGGCGAACGGGCAGGTGAGGTCGTGGTCCAGACTTTCACGCCGCACGCGGATGCCATCCAGTTTGCGCGGCGCGCGGATTTCGCGGGCTTCATCGAGGCCGAACTGAAGGTGCGCGAACAATTCCGCTATCCTCCGGTGCGGGATCTCGTGCACCACCTCTTCCGCGGGCCGAATCCGGACAAGCTGAAATTCGTGGCCGAAACCTGGGCGCGCCAGGTCGAGGCCCGGTTGGGCGCCGCGGTCGAGGTGCGCGGCCCGGCGCCGTCGCCGATCGAGAAGATCCAGGACGAGTATCGGTGGCAGCTCTGGTATTTCGCGCCGAGCGTCACCCGGGTCGTGCCGGTCCTGGCGAAGATGCGGGAGGAATTTGCCTGGCCGCCCGGAGTCACCCAGACGCTCGACGTGGACGCGGTCAATCTGACCTGACGCCGCGGCGGCGGGGCGAGCGGGTTTGAACCGTCTCGCGCCGCCGGTCCTGCCCGCTCCATTCACGCCAGCGCCGGGTAGTGTGTCAGTTTGGTGGAACCAGCGCTCCGCGCAGGTTCAAGCCCGCTCGGATCGGGCGCCACCCAAGCCCATTGATGGAAACTGACACACTACCCAGCGCTGACGCGGCTTGCGCTGCCGGCGCGCCTCGTGTGTAAGATCGGACCGGAAGCATGCGCATCTACTTCATGGGCATTGGCGGCACGGCGATGGGGCACGCGGCCCTGCTCGCGCGGGCGGCGGGGCACGAGGTCTCGGGGGCGGACGGCGCCATCTATCCGCCGATGAGCACCGTGCTGGCCGCCGCGGGCATTGCCGTGCGCGAGGGCTACGATCCGGCGCAATTGCAGGCACTCGCGCCCGATCTGGTCGTGATCGGCAACGCCATGACCCGCGGACATCCCGAGATCGAGTGGCTGCTCGATTCGCGGGCGCTGCCCTACACCTCGCTGCCGGCGCTGCTGCACGACCTGGTCCTGAAGACGCGCCGCAACGTCGTCGTGGCCGGAACGCATGGCAAGACGACGACGACCGCCCTGGCCGCCTTTCTCCTGCGCGCCAACGGGCGCGACCCGGGCTATCTCGTCGGCGGAGTGCCGCAGGATCCGCCGGAAGGATGCCATCTCGGCGCGCCGGGCGATCCGTTTGTGATCGAGGGCGACGTGTACGACAGCGCGTTCTTCGACAAGCGCAGCAAGTTCATCCACTACGCGCCGCAGGTGGCGGTCCTGAACAACCTCGAGTTCGATCACGCGGACATCTTCCGCGACCTGGAGGATGTCCGGCGCACCTTTGCGCATTTCACCCGTCTGGTGCCCCGCCGCGGCTGCATCGTGCTCAACGGCGACGACGCCAACCTGCGCGCGCTCGGTCCCATGCCGTGGACCCGCGTGGTGCGGGTCGGCACGGGCGAATCCAACGACCTGCGGTTGGGCGACTTCTCCGAGGACGCGGCGGGCGCGTCCTTCGGCCTGACGTGGCGTGGCGCGCCGTGGACCCGCGTCCGGTGGCGCCTGCCCGGCCTCTACAATGCCCGCAA
>JBJKRV010000050.1:0-5910 GCA_046704465.1 Opitutaceae bacterium
ATGCTGCGCGGGTCACCTGCGAATCAACATTCAATACAATCTGTCGGATTTCTTTCGCAGCACGGCCTTTCTTTTCTGAGGATGCGTTGTCAATTTCTGGGATGAGCGTCTGGCAAAGATATTCCATCGAGCCTAGAGACCTATTGCGCAGTTCCCCGTAAGCCTCCAGACCGCGGTCGCGAAACAGCGAATCCGGGTCCTGGCCGGGCTCCAGTTGGAGAAAACGCACCTCCAGGCCGGCGTGAAGCGCCATCGGCAGCAGGCGCAGGGCGGCCTTCTGGCCGGCGGCGTCCCCGTCGAGAAAGCATTCCAGCTGCGGCAGGTAGCGCCGCAGGAGGTTCACCTGAAAATCGGTGATGGCCGACCCCTGCGGGGCGACCGCGGTCTTGAGGCCGACCTGCCAGCAGCGCAGGGCATCGAGCTGCCCCTCCACCATCACGAACGGACGGCCGTCGGTCGCATGCTGGCGCGCCCGGTCGAGGTTGAACAGCAGGTTGCCCTTCGTGAAGATGGGCGTCTCGGGCGAATTGACGTATTTGGCCTCGCGGGCCGGGTCGTCCTCCGGGGTCAGGTCGGTCTGCCGCGCCGTGAAGGCCACCACGCGCCCCTGGTGGTCGCGGATCGGGATCATGAGGCGGCCCCGGAACCGGGGCTTGAGGGCGCCGATCATCAGGGGCCCCCCCTCCCGCGGCGTGAAGAAGAGGCCGCACTGGCGCAACGCCTCCTCGGAGTACTTCCGTTTCAGGAGGACCGCGGCCAAACCCCCGCCCTGGGCGTCGGCGGCGCCGAGGGTGAACTCCTCGGCCAGTTCGAGCGGAAAGCGGCGCCGCTCGACCCAATAGGTGCGCATGAAGTCGCCGGCCCCGGCCCCCTTGAAGGCCTGGTGAAAATGGGCGGCCGCGATCTCGTGCAGGTCGAAAAGCTCCTGGCGCAGGGAGCGATCCTCGCGCGTGGGTCCGGTTCCTTCCTCGTATTCCAGCGTGACACCAAATCGGTTCGCGAGCGTCTCCACCGCTTCAATGAAAGCCAGACCCTCGGTTTCGCGCACGAACGTGATGGCGTCGCCCGCCTTTCCACACCCGAAGCACTTGTAAAATCCGTTGTCCGGATTAACGTAAAAGGACGGCGTCTTCTCCTGATGGAACGGGCAGAGCCCACGAAAGCGCGCGCCCACTTTCCGCATCGACACCACGCGCGAAACCACCTCCAAGAGGTTCACACGAGCCTTGAGGTCGCGCAGGCTGGAGGCTTTGATGACGGGCATGATGGGCGCGGGCGGCGGCGGGTAAGAATGCACTTTCAACCCCGGGAGAGGTCTGTCAAGTTTCCCGCCTTTGGCGCGGAACCGGGCATGAATTTTCACGACACAGCACGCATGCAATCTTGGTGCAAGCTCGCGCAGAGCTGGGGAACACGCGGAATCATCGCGCTCCTGGCGCTGGGCGCGACGGCGGCCCTGCGGAGCCAGTCGGCGCCGGCGACGGCCACTCCGCCGAAGGCGGTGCTCCAGCCGGTCTTTGAGAGCCCGCTGAAGGGCTTCACCGAGGCGGACTATGCGACGGCGGTGGACGCGCTGTTCACCCGGTTTGAGCAGATGACCGGCCGCCGGCTCGTGCCCGGGAAGAAGGGCAAGGTGGGGCTGAAGATCTACAGCGATTCCGGTCCGGGCCTGGCCACGCCGATCCCGCTCGTGCAGGCGGTGATCGCGGCCCTGCAGGAGCGGGGCTTCAAGCCGGAGAACATCTTCATCGTCGGGCTGAGCAGCCTGCGCATGCGCTTCGCCGGCTATCTGCCATCGCTCGTCACCGGCAAGAGTGTCTTTGAGGGGCACCCGATCTATGTGCTCGAATCGGGCAAGTTCTACAGTCCGACCTGGTTCTACGACAGCCCGCTGCCGACGCGCTTTGATCCGATTCTGAACGAGCGCGCCGCCGAAAAGGCCGCCGGCGGCGTGGCCCAGACCACCGTGGCCCAGGACCGCAAGAGCTTCCTCGACACCCCGCTGTTCCTGGACGCGGACTTCTGGATCAACCTGCCGGTCTACACCGATCATCCGGTGCTCGGCATCAACGGCGCGCTGGTCAACGCCACGCTGTGGAATGCGTCAAACACGCTGCGGTTCTTCCGCAGCCCGGCGAATGCGCCCGCCGCGGTGGCGGAGATGGCGGCGATCCCGGAACTGCGCCGGTCCTGGATCTTCACGATCGTCAGCCTCGAGCGCTACCAGTTCATCGGCGGACCCTATTTCAACTCGCTGTACACGCTGTCCGAGCCCCGCCTCTGGCTGAGCGCCGATCCGGTGATGCTGGACGCCCTGATGCTCAAGCGCATCGACCAGGGCCGGCTCCAGGCCGGCTTCAAGGAGATCGATTCCGACGGGCTGCGCATGCTGCAGTACGCCGAACAGCTCGGCGTGGGCCTCGACGAGCCCGACCAGGTGCAATGGGTGCACGTCAACTGATGCGCCGCCTCCGACCGGCGAAAGTTTCCACTTGAACCAGCGGGCGGATTGCCCGCAATTTTCTCCCATGTCTCCGGCCGATTATCTGCCTTTTCTCTACCAGATACTGTGGGCGGCGGGCATCGCCGCCCTGATCATCGGCGCGAGCCACTTCTTCGGCCAGCGCGCGGCCCGGAATCGCATCAAGGACACGGCCTATGAATGCGGAGTGCCGGGGCGCGGCCTCGTCCACGCGCGCTTCTCGGTGAAGTTCTATGTCACGGCGATGCTGTTCATCCTGTTCGAGATCGAGGTGATCTTTCTCATTCCCTGGACCTTCATCTACCGGGAATTCCTGGCCAACCACATCCCGGTGCTCCTGCCGATGCTGTTCTTCCTCGGCCTGCTCGTCCTCGGATTGATCTACGAGGCGAGAAAGGGCGCGCTCGACTGGGAGCGGTGACGGGGCGCGACGGGAGGGCGGTCCCGGAAACCAGACTTTCCGCATGCGGCTTGAGAAATTCATCACCCGCCAGCGCATCGTCGACCTGGTCAGTGCCGACCTCAAAGGGGCGCTGACCGAACTGCTCCGGGTCTCCGTCAGCCGCTTCGAGGACCTGAATCCCGATCTGTTGCTGAAGGCGCTGCTGCAGCGCGAGAACACGATGACCACCTACCTGGGTCTCGGGGTTGCGCTCCCGCATGTGCGCGTGAAGATGCGCCGCCGTTACGTGCTCGCCATCGGCCGGAGCCTGCCCGGCATCCGCTACGACGGCCTGAAGGACAATGAGCGGATCCAGCTCATCATCATGCTCATCGCCGACGAGGGCGCGCGCGACTACCTCCAGGTGCTCGCCTCCCTGGCCCGGCTGGTGAAGGAGCCGGAGTTCGTGCACGGACTCATCCACGCCCCGGATCTCGACACGTTCCACCAGCGGCTGTCCACCGGGCTCGGCGGCATCACCCTCCGGCCCATGCAATTCCAGGAGAACCGGATCAACCGGATCATCTTCCGGGAGGCGGACCGCGTGGCCAAGGGCAGCGGTTGTTCCGCGATCATGGTGTTCGGCGACACGTTCGCGGGCGGCATCAAGGGGGGGCGCCTGTTCGCCGCCGCCCGCACGATCCTGGTGACCCGCAACCTCGGGGACGCCAGCGAGGAGCGGAAATTCTTCGGCGACATCGTCCAGGTGCGCTCGTTCTCGAGCCAGCGCCTGGCCCAGCTGCGCAGCGCCGTTTTGGTGGCGTTGACCCGGGAGCTGATCGGCTTCAACGACCGGGTGTGCTGCGTGGGCGGCATCGCCGGCAGCGACCGGTTCGACACCGTGGTCGTCGTCGACGTCGAGCGCGAGTTTCAGACGCTGCTGACGGGCCATGCCGACCTGCTGCCGCACGACGTGAAGCCCGAGGTGCTCGAGCGGGTGTTGATGGTGGCCACCGACCTCGCCGTCGAGGGGCGCGAAGGGCGGCCGGTGGGCAGCCTGTTCGTGCTGGGCGACACCGACCAGGTCGAGAAGTTCATCAAGCCCCTCGTGCTCAATCCGTTTTTCGGGTACAAGGACGAGGATCGCAATATTCTGAGCCCGTTCATGGACGAGACCATCAAGGAGTTCTCCTCGATCGACGGCGCGTTTGTCATCCGGGGCGACGGGGTGGTGCATTCGGCCGGGAGCCTGATCCAGGCGACTGACTACGATCTCAAGCTGCCCAGCGGGCTGGGTTCGCGGCACGCGGCCGCAGCCGCCATCTCCGTGGCCACCCAGTGCGTTTCGGTCGTCGTCTCCTCCAGCACGGGCCAGGTCACGCTCTTCCGCAACGGCGTCATGCTGCCCCTGACCGAGAAGCGCATCGGCTCGTGACGGCCGGCCGGTCACGCGGCCCGTTTTTGGGGTTGCACCCCGGACGGGAGGCCGTTTGCTCTGACCCCTTCACCCATTTGTCGCCATGCAAGAAGTCGTCACCCTGGAATGCACCGAGGCCCGCAAGGAGGGCAAACCGCCGTCGCGCTACCTGACCAAGCGCAACAAGAAGACGGTCACCGAGCGCATCGAGAAGATGAAATACAATCCCTTCCTGCGCCGGCACACCCTCCACAAGGAAATCAAGTAGGCCGGCGGCGGCGCCGCCACCTGCTCGCGCGGACTGACCCGGCCGGGTCAGTCTGTTTTTTTCTGCCCGGTGTCCGTCGGCAGGGTGGGGCGGAAGCCGGTTGGCGCGTGCAGCAGCTGGCTCCGCCGGTGGGCGCGCCAGCCGTCGCGGTGCTTGCGGATCCAGTCGAGCAGGGCCCGCTCAAAGCCAATGTCGTATCCAAGGCGCTCCGACTCGAGCCATTTGTGGCGCAGGATCTCCTCCCGTTCGGCCAGAAATTCCTGATACAGCGAGGATTGCTTGACGAAGTCGCGTGAGCTTTCGGGCTCTTTGGGAGGATATGACATGGAGACCACGGCGTCAGGTGGGATTAAGCTGTTCGCGCCCCTCGGCAGTCATCATCGACGGGTGCCAGGCCGGCTCCCAGACGAGATTCACCCGGGCGTGCTGCACGGCGTCCATTTCGAGGAGCTTGCGCTGGACGTCGGCGGAGATCGACCGGGACTTGGGGCAAACGGGTGACGTGAGGGTCAGATTCACGCTCACGTCGTAACCGCTGCCGGCCTCCTGCACCTGGACCCCGTAGACCAGTCCGAGATCGACGATGTTGACGGGGATTTCGGGATCTCGGCAGGTGCGCAATACGGAAAACACATCTTCTTTCGTCAGCGCCATGGCGGCATTACCCAAGGTCAGTTCAGTACGGTCACCAATTTAACGACGGCCTGCGGCCAGACGGTCAAGCAAACTCTGCGCAATTGCGCGGAAACACCCGGCCGCCGTGCCTTCGGGTTGCGTCACCACCACCGGCTGGCCGGAATCGCCGCCCTCCCGAATCTCAGGCAGCAGCGGCACCTGGCCGAGCAGGGCCGTGCCGAGCGCCTCCGCGACCCGGGCCCCGCCGCCTTCGCCGAACAGCAGGTGCCGCCGGCCGGCGGAGTCGACGAAATGGCTCATGTTCTCGACCACGCCGAGCACCGGCACGTTCACCTTCTGAAACATCAGGCCGCCCTTGCGTGCGACGTTGGTGGCCGCGGGTTGCGGAGTCGTCACCAACAGCGCGCCGTCGAGCGGGAGGGTCTGCGCGAGCGAAAGCTGGGCGTCGCCCGTGCCCGGCGGCAGGTCGATCAGCAGCACCTCCAGATCGCCCCAGCGCACGTTCTGCACGAACTGCTGGATCGTCTTCATGATCATCGGGCCGCGCCAGATGACCGGCGTGTCGTCGTCGACCAGAAAGCCCATCGACATCACCTTGACGCCGTGGTTCTCCATCGGCAGCAGCACCGCCTCGGCGCCGTCGCCCTCGATGCCGGGCCGCCCGTTCAGGCCGATCATCAGGGGCACGGTCGGACCGTAGATGTCGCAGTCCAGCAGGCCCACGC
>JBJKRV010000051.1:0-8593 GCA_046704465.1 Opitutaceae bacterium
CCAATCGAACCTGTTCCTTGCCGGGCGCCACCGCAGTTCCAATCCCGGCGCGCGCCACGTGCACCTGCAGCAACCGCAGGGCCAGGAAGAAATCGTAGGCCGGCGCCGACTGGAGCAGCGCGTCGAGTTCGGGCGGTGCACTCACAGAGTCGGTCGGGTTCCGGTCTGGATCGGCCATCGCATGACCTCGCCGCGCTGGGGCGAGGCGATCACCGTCTCGGTGAAGGAGTTGATCGAAGCGTACTTGGCAAGAAACCGTTCGAGCACGGAGCCGAAGAGAAAGATGCCCGAGCCGGTGAAGAAGTTCTCATCGAGCCGCACCGTCAGCTCCGAGCCGCGCACAAACGTCACCGCCCCGCGGGCGTCGATCCGCCGCACGATCGGCTTCGAATCGACCGCCTGCACCCCCTCGATCTGCTTCAGCATCGCCCGGTCGGCCGGGTCGAAGTACAGGCGCAACAACTCGCGCAGCGGCACGCTCCCCTCTCCCGCGCCCCCGCCGACGATCGAATGGTAATTCAGCGACAGGTGGCTGATCAGGCGCCAGAGGATCTCGCCGTCGATGAAGGCCTCCCGCGGCGGGGTGGGCCCGGTGATGCAGAACACGCCCTGGATCGGTCCGCCGGCCTCGAGGGTGAAATCCGTCTTGGCCTGGCCGATCGCCATGGTGAGCGGCAGATGGCGGTTGGTCGCGAGCACCTCCACCGCCAGCTGCCGCAGATCGCCGCGGTAGGGGGCGGCCTGCAGGTCCACGAGCGCGACGTACAGCTCCGAGCCCGCGTAGGAACTCTGCTTGCCAAACCGCCGTTCGCGTTCCGACAAAACCCGGGGCACCCGGTGACTGGTGAAATAGGCGGCGCCGGCAACGTCGCTGCGGCGGGATTGGTAAAACGGATGGAATTCCTGCAGCTCCTCCGCGTCGGCGCCGATTCCCTTCACGCTCTCGAGCCGGTACACCTCGAAATCGAGCGAGCGCGTGCGATCCACGATCACCTGGTGTTCGTGAAACCGCGGCTCGATCTGGATCCGGTCCGTGCGCCGCCGGACGAGGTTGATCGCCGGCGTGCAGAAGAGTTCGAAGCTGGTCCGGTCAATCCGGCCCTCCAACTGGGGCTCCGCGGATGACAGCAGCACGATCACGTCAAAGGCGGCGGTCTTCGACCCCGCCAGGGCCTCGCCCAGGCCGGCCAGGCGGACAAAGAGAAACCGCTGCGGAAAGGCAAAGTACTCCTTCAGCAGGCGATAGCCCTCGAAGGTGCGCGGGCTGTGCGGCAGGAGCGCCTCGTCCTCCGCCAGCCCCACGCGCCGGACCGCCGGGGATTCGAGACTGCGGGCGGGGAGCCGGCGCCCGGGCTCCACCGGCCGCACCAGCGTCGTCGTCTGCCGACCAATCAGTTGCTCGCAGATGCGGACCGGGATCTCGTCGTTGCCGCGGATGTAGAGATCCAGATGCGGCAGCACCTTGAGGTTCTCGGTGTTGCCGCCGGCCGTGATCTCGAAGCGGAAGCGCACGGCCGCCCGGGCCCCGTTGACATCCCCCAGGTCGAGGGTGCCGAGGTCGCGCGTATAGTACTGCGCCTCGGCAAGCCGCAGCGGCCAGAGCGTGACGTCATGGGCGGTGCGAAACTCGCACGCGGTGCGCTCATTCCGGCCCGGCAGCGCCCGCAACAGCGTGCCGGCGGGCACGCCAAAGCCCGGCAGCAACGCCCCATCACTGAGGTTGGGCTCGATCCGGGCGACCAGCATCGACGGCGTCGGCGCCAGGTAATGCGGATAAACCGTCTCCAGCAAACCCTGCGTGAAGCGCGGAAACTCGGCGTCGAACTTGAGCCGGATCCGCGCCGTCAGGAACGCAAACCCCTCGAGCAGCCGTTCCACGAACGGATCGGCGCACACCTCCTTGCCTTCCCGGTCCAGCGCCAGGCGGCCGGCGACCTTCGGGTAGGCGGCGGCAAACTCGCCCGATTGTTCGCGGATGTACTGCAGCTCCTCGTTGTAAAGGTTGAGAAATCGCTGGTCCATGGAGCCGCCGGGACGCCGTCCCTAGATTTGACAATCGCCCGTTTCGAGGTCGATGACGGTCTTGGCGAAAAATTTCTCCGGGGAGGGCTGGGCCCAAAGGTCCGCGGCAATCTGGAGATTGATCCGGTGCGGGTTGGACTGGGCGCCGACCTCCTCATCGCGGAAGGCCCGCACCTGGAGCGTGCGCCGCATGATCCGCGGCTCGAAGAACAGCAGGGTTTCCGCGATCTCCCGCTCCAGCTCGCGTACGTCGTGGTGCTCGGAAAATATCCCGGTGAGATCGCGCAGGCCGAAATTATACACCGAGCGGTAGACGTCCGGCCAGGCATCGAGCCCTTCGGCCTCGCGGTGGCGCTGCGTGTTGAACAGCCACCGCAGGTCGCGGAGGACGCCCTCCTTGAATCGCGACGAACTCACCACCCGTTGCGTGCGGCTCTCGACCTGAATGTCCGGTTGATCGTCAGTCAGCCGGTCCAGGAGGCACGGCTGGAGACGGTCGATGGGGGCGAGTTCGGCCATGACAGACGTCGGTCAATTCCCGCTCAGGGCTCAACCTCCGGGCCACTCGATTGTGCGGACGTCCAAAATCGCGAAATCCCGCTCGCCCGCGGTCAGCATGCGCTGGCCGAGGCCGCGGTATTGGTTTTCCCCAATCTCCTCCCACGTGGTCCGCCGCGCCAGGCGCAGTTGGTCGTCCTGGTCCTTTTCGGTGCCGCCGTAGCGGGTGGGAATCAGGATCGAAGATTCGCCGCCCGATTCCCAGGTTGCCTGGGCCGGCAGCCACACCAGGTGCCTCAGATCCGTCGGCGGCGCCACCGACACCCGGCGGATGCGGTCGAAGGGAATCCAGTAGTACTTTCCCTCCATGATGGCCTCCAGCACCGGACCCAGCCGGGAATCGGCGTCGGCCAGCCACGGCACCTCGTCGCCATTCACCTTCGCCGACCGTGCCGGAGCCGCCTCGAAGGCCTCGCTCCGCATCCGGGACTGGGCCGCGGCGTCGGTCGGACGCAGGGCCTGAATGAGTTTGGCGATCCAATCGGCGGGCTCGCCCAGCACCAGCGGCGTGGTGCGCCCGGCGAAGACCTCCCGGCGCAACGCCTCCCCCATCAACGCCGGGCCGATCAGGTTGACCCAGTTCCGGTTCTCGTCCCCCAGCGACCCGAGGACCTCCAGTTGATTCCGCGCCCGCTCCCACTCGCCGAGCACGCAGAACAACTGGAGCAGGCTCAGCCGCAGCCGGACATCGGAAGCGGCGGCGCGGACCTTGTTCTGCAGCAGCTCGCGCGCGACCGACAATCGGCCCGCCTTGAGCGCTTGACCGACTTCATCAGTTGGGATCTCGGCGTGCAGTTCCATGCCAGTGTCAAGGTTGAGGCGGTGCCGCAGGGTTCAACCGGGGCATCACAAAACGGCACGTCGGAGGGAGCGGCTCCCTCCGGCGTCCGGTGAAAATCCCGCGGCGGGTCGGCCCACCTCAGCCACCCTTATTCGCCTTGAGGTCGTAGGTGGTGATGACCGGGGAACCGAGCTTACCCTTGGCGTCCTGCGGTGCGTATTCGAACTTGATCTTTGTAAAGTTGAACGAGATCTGATCGATTGGCACGACGCTGCTGCCCCCGGCGCCGCCGGTCTGGTAGGAGGCGATCAGCAGCTCATCGAATGTGATCTTGAGGTATTCCTGCTGTTCGCCGCCGGCTTTCCGGCACGTCAACAACGCCGACTTGACATGTTCACCCTTGGCGCAGGCAAGCATCAGTTTCGGCGATGCCTTGTTCATCGCCATCGTGAAATGAAAATCCTGCATCTGCACCTTGCCGGCACCGCCGCCGCCGCCGGCGGCAAACGTCCCTGACTGTGTCTCGCCCCAAGACCAGGATTCGAGCTGAATCTCGTCCTTGTGCTTCGCATCCGGGGATTCGCCCGGGATGCCGTCGATTTTAAGGAAATAATCTGCAAGAGCCATGTTCTGAATATTTGGTTACGGCCGCCGGAGGGTGCCCCCTCTTGCGGCCCCGATGCGGATTCCGATACTTGAGGACACGCGGTGCGGAGGGCACGCCGCACCGGTGCGCCATGACCAAATTCAACCGGCCTTCGCCGACGGCAGCTTGGACACGAGTCGCAGCGAGACCGTGAGCCCCTCGAGTTGGTAATGGGGGCGCAGGAAGAAGCGGGAGGTGTAATAGCCGGGATTGCCCGGAACTTCTTCGACCACCACCTGGGCCTCGGCCAGCGGCTTGAGGGCTTTGATCTCCTCGGACGCGGAACTGTCGACGGTGTACTGCCGGATCCATTCGTTGAGCCAGCTCTCCATGTCGGCCCGCTCCTTGAACGACCCGATCTAGTCGCGCACGATGCACTTCAGGTAATGGGCAAACCGGGTGGTGGCGAAGAGGTACGGCAGACGCGCCGCGAGGTTGGCGTTGGCGGTGGCGTCCGGATCGTCGTACGCCTGCGGCTGCTGCAGGGATTGCGCGCCGACGAACACGGCATAGTCCGTGTTCTTCCAGTGCGAGAGCGGCATGAAGCCGCACCTGGCCAGTTCCGCCTCGCGCCGGTCCGTGATCGCGATCTCGGTCGGGCACTTCATGTCGACGCCGCCATCGTCGGTCGGGAAGGTGTGGACCGGCAGGCCCTCGACCATGCCGCCGCTTTCCGCCCCGCGGATCCGGGCGCACCAGCCGTAAAGCTTGAAGGCGCGCGTGATGTTGGTGCCCATCGCATACGCCGAATTGGCCCAGGTGAACTTCTCGTGGGCGGCGCCGGCGGTGTCCTCCTCGAAGGCGAATTCCTCCACCGGGTTTGATTTGGCTCCGTACGGCTGCCGCGCCAGAAAGCGCGGCATCGCCAGCCCCAGGTAGCGGGCGTCCTCCGACTTGCGCAGGGAGTTCCAGGCCGCGTACTCGGCGGTCGTGAAGAGCTTGCTCAGGTCGCGCGGGTTGCTCAGCTCCTGCCAGCTGCTCAGGTTCATCACGGACGGCGAGCCGCCGGTGATGAACGGGGCGTGCGCCGCGGCGGCGATCTGCGCCATGCCGCGCAGGATTTCGACGTCCGGGGGGGTGTGATCGAAATGATAGTCCCCCACGATGGCGCCGTAGGGCTGCCCGCCGGGGGAGCCGAACTCCTCCTCGTAAAGCTTCTTGAAGAGCGGACTCTGGTCCCAGAGGGCGCCCTTGAACTTCTTGAGCGTCTTGCTGATTTCGTTCTTGGAGATGTTCAGGACCCGGATCTTCAGCTTCTCGTCGGTCTCCGAGTGCGACACCAGGTGGTGGAGCCCCCGCCACGAACCTTCGAGCGCCTGAAAATCGGCGTGGTGGATGATCGCGTTGACCTGCTGCGTGAGCTTGGCGTCGATCTCTGCGATGATGCCCTCGATCGTCCGCACCGCGTCGTCGGTGATGGTGGCGACGCCCGCCAGCGCCTGCTCCGCCAGGGTGTGGACCGCCTGCTGGATCGCCGACTTCGCGACCTCGGACTTGGGCTTGAACTCTTTCTTCAGCAGACTGTCGAACTCCGAGATTTCAATCGTCGCCCCCTCTTGGGCCTTTTGTGACTTTGCCGCTTCAGCCATGGTGATAAGGGATCAGGGGTTCAGGATTTCTCGCCGTCCTCCGGCTTCGGGGCCGAGGCCAGAGCCTTGAGCACCTCGGGGTCGTTCAGCGCCTTCGAGATCAGCTGCTCCGCCCCGTCCTTGCCGTCCATGTAGGAAAGCAGGTTGGACAGCTGCGTCCGGGCCTCCAGCAGCTTGCGCAGGGGCTCGACTTTGCGGGCGATGGCCCCGGGCGAAAAGTCGTCCATGCTCTCAAAGGTGACGTCGACGCTGAGGTTGCCCTCGCCCGTGAGCGTGTTGGGCACCTGGAAGGCCACGTGCGGCTTCATCGCCTTGAGGCGTTCGTCAAAATTCTCGGCGTCGATTTCGAGGAATTTCCGGTCCTGCACGGGCGCGAGCGGATCGACCGGCTTGCCGGTGAGGTCCGCCAATACGCCCATGACAAACGGAAGCTCGACCTTCTTTTGGGCTCCGTACAATTCGACATCGTACTCGATCTGGACCCGGGGAGCGCGATTGCGCTGAATGAACTTCTGCGATGAGGCCATAAAACCAGGGGACTACTAAGTTGCGTCAGGGACTCGGAGCTGCGGAGTCAACCGCTCCGACCACGGTTAGAATCTTCTCCTGCGCCTCGGGTGTCAACTCCTTCATCACCTCGAGGAAATCCATGGGCACGATCCGCGCCGCGCGGCGCAGCAAGAACGGCACCGGGCTCGACGGTTCGCTTCGCTTGTAGTACGCGATGATCGCATCCAGCGCCCTCAGCACCTCGTCGCGATTGCGCACCGCACCGGCGAACCCCGACCCTCCGGCGGCGACGACCGCGTCCGCTCCCGCTCCCGCCGCCGCCGCGCCGTCCTCGCCGCCGGGCGCCGCCGCCGTGGACCCTCCGCCCAGCCATCCTTCGATCTGCTTCAACTCCCGGCGCAGGGGTTCGAATGACGGGAACTGCGTGGGTCCCGCCTTCTCCCGGAAAATCCCCTCGATCGTTGCGAGGTCGGCCAGCACGTCCCGCACGTTCGTGGCCACCGCCGCCACGCCCTCGGCACCGACTTCCAGTTTGGCCGCGTCGAGCAGCGCCATCGTCGGCGCCGCGCCGGCGTCCTCCGGCCACGGCATCAGTTGTTTGGCCGCCAGGTAGTGATCCAGACTGTAGCGCCCGACCCGCGGCGCCTGCAGCAGCGGCGTCTTGCGCAGCGCCGGAACGATCTTGAGGAGGTCGCCGTCGGTGCCCAGGGCCGCCGCCAGGTTGGACAGGGCATTGATCCGCTCCGACGGATCGTTGTCCTCCGTCGCGTCCAGCAGCGGGAACACCTCGGGCCAGTACTGCTCGAGATACCCGCGGATCAAACGGGTCGACCAGGCGAGACCGGGCAACCCGTCCGTGTGCAGCAGCGCCGAGGCGAGGATGCCGGCGACCCGCAGGTCCTTCGTCGATTCGGCGACCTCAAGGGTCTTCGCCCTCAGCGCCACCCAGTCGGGGTCCTCGGCCTTGGAGAACTGCGTCTCCGGCCTGCCCTGGATGAGCGTCTCCAGTCCGGAAAGCACCGCCGTCGGCCAGGGATCATCGCCGCAGGGCGCCCCCTCGCGGACCGGCGCGAGAAGTTTTTCGAGAGGAATCATGGGAGGTAGTGACTGGACGGGGTTGCGTGGGCATCCGCCACGGTGAACGCGGGGCCGGACGCCGGGGTCGATGCTGCCGTATTGGCGGCCGAGGGCAAGCCCTCGACGAGCGAGCGAAGGAAGTCCGGGTCCGCATTGAGCCGCACACTGAGAATGCTGCCGTAGATCTGCGCCTTCGCCCCCTCGAGTTCCTGATGGGTGAGTCCCAGCACCGCGATGTTTCTCAGCATCTTGTCGAGCGAGTTCGCAAACCCCAGCACGCGTTTCGCGTTCGCACCGCTTTGCGTCGCGAGCCAAGTCCGGAACTCGCGGCCGCCCCCGTTGGGCTCGGCGGCGGAGAAGGCGTCATAGCTGCCGGCCAGGGCGCGGGCCACCGCGTCCAGCCGGTCCTGATGCTGGCCGATCAGGCCGATCTGCGTCGCCAGGCTGATGACCTCGCGCACGGCCCGTTCCTCGACCCGCGCATCCACCACCTCATAGTCCGAGGCGGGCGGATGCTCGCGCGGGGGAATGGCGACAAACACGCCGGCCCCTTCCTCGCGCGAGAGCCGCTCGGCCCGGTCCACCGCCCGCGCGTAGATGCCCAGCGCCTGCAGTTGCTGGCGCACCGCGGGGGACAGGTCCGGCTCCGGGGCCGACGCCTGGATGTCGTAGCGCGGCACCGGCGGCGTGAAGGCCTGCTCGATGGCGTTGCGGACCTGCGCTCCGGTCGACGACAGGGTCCGGATCGGAATCACCGTCGTCAGGTCGAAGGTCGGCGAGTTGAAATTGATGAACTGGTCCTTGGAGTCGCCGAAGCCGCTCGCCGTGGTCAGGTCGAGGTAGACCAGGTTCGGCACGGACGGCCGGTATTTGTTCGTCGTGAGGAGATCCGCTATGAAGGTGCTGTGCCGGGTGCCCGATGCGTCCGCCAGCACGGTGACCGCCGCCGGACCGATGCTGGTGAGGATGTTCCCGGTGTTGGTCGCATAGTCGAACAGGGACGGATCGGTCGTCGGCCCCGGGGTCGAGGCCGGCTTGAAGGTCGTCGTCCGGGTCGGGAACGGCTCCGTCGTGATATTCGTATTGAACATGAGCACGGCGCCACCGATGAGGTCCGTGCCCAGGTCGTTCCCGTGGTCCTGGCCCGGCGGATTCCTGGAGCCGAGGTCGATGGCTGCCGGACCGCGCGATTCCAGGCGGATGCCGGGATTGGCCGGATCGAGGGGAGCGGAGCTGACCAGCACCAGGTAGTTCGAAGCGAGGGTGTTGCTCAGCGTGATCTGCCCCTTGCCGGCTCCGGTGCCGTCGGCCAGGATCACCAGCGAACCGTCGCCCACGGCCAGACGCTCGAACGGCTGCACGGACACGTTGCTGCCAAACAGGAACAGGTCGCCCGGGTTGTCCTTGAAG
>JBJKRV010000052.1:0-2519 GCA_046704465.1 Opitutaceae bacterium
GCGCCGCCTGCGCCTCTTCGGCGGTAAAGCCGGCCTCGATGAGCGCCGGCAGCGGCACGGTGACCGGCTCGCTGCAATCCCGGCAAACCCGCCGCACCAGGCGCTGCGCGCAGAGCAGGTTCACCGACGTGGCCACAAGGAACGGCTCGATATCGATATTGATCAGCCGGGTGATGGCCGACGCGGCGTCGTTGGTGTGCATGGTCGAGAGCACCAGGTGCCCGGTGTGGGGGGCCTTGATGGCGATTTCCGCCGTCTCCTGGTCGCGGATCTCGCCGACCAGGATGATGTTCGGGTCCTGGCGCAGGAAGGCGCGCAGCGCCGCGGCGAACGTAAAACCGATCTGCTCCTTCACCTGCACCTGATTGATGCCGGCCAGCTGAAATTCCACCGGGTCCTCGGCCGTCAGGATGTTGCGGTCCGGCGTGTTCAGCCGCGCGATCACCGAATAGAGCGTGTTCGTCTTGCCCGAGCCGGTCGGCCCGGTGACCAGCACCATGCCGTAGGGCTTGTCGACGGCGCGCCCGAAGGCCTCGAGCGAGACCGATTCGAAGCCGAGCATGCGCATGTCGAACCGCAGGCTTTCCGGATCGAGAAGCCGGAGCACGACCTTTTCGCCGAACAGCGTGGGGATGGTGGAGACGCGCAGGTCGATGGCCTTGATCTTGGCGCCGCGGCTGTAGCGGGTCTTGATGCGGCCGTCCTGCGGGAGCCGCTTCTCGCTGATGTCGAGCTTGGCCATGACCTTGATGCGGCTGGTGATGGCGTCCTTGAGCCGAAGCGGCGGATTCATCACGCTTTCGAGGACGCCGTCGATGCGATAGCGGACGCGCAGCTGCTTTTCCGAAGGCTCGATGTGGACGTCGCTCGCCCCGCGCTCGACGGCCTCGGCCAGAATCAGGTTGACCAGGCGGATGATCGGGGCCTGCTCGGTCAGGTCCCCCGCGGCCGGCGCGTCGCCCTCCTCCTGCGTATCGACCTCGACGGCTTCCGGCTCGACGCCGAGGTCCTTGATGAGCCTGTCGAGTTAATCGGCGCCGGCCGCGTCGCCGTTCACCTTGTGAACGGCTTCGACAATGGCGTCCTCGGAACTGACCACCGGTTCGAGTTCCAGGCCCGTCAGAAACTTGATGTCGTCCATGGCCGAGACGTTGGTCGGATCGGCCATCGCGATGGTCAGGACCGAATCCATGCGGGACAGGGGCAACACCTGATAGCGGACCGCCAATTCCTGCGGCAGCAGCTTGACCACATCCGGGTCCGCCTGATAGTGGCGCAAGCTGAGGTAGGGGACGCCGTAATGCCGGGAGATCGCCAGGGCGATGTCCTCGCTCCGCGTAAAACCCAGCTTGACCAGCGAGGCCTGTAGCCGCCCGCCGTTCAGACGCGAATCGTCGGCCGCCTGACGCAACTGTTCCGCGTCGATCAGGCGTTCTTTGACCAGAAGCTCGCCAAGCCAAGCTGCCATCGGGAAGACCCCCGCTGGGGGATCGATCAGGAAGGGGAACTCAAGTCTAGCAGGCGGGCGCAGGGAGCTGTGGAACCACGCTCCCATACGCTTGTAGTAAGGATAACTGGTACTATCACTCTGATGCGGCGCGGGTTGCCGTTTGGGCTGTGGCCGGTCTTGACGGGGCCCGCAGGCGCCGCTATTTTGCCATCCATATGCCTCTCCGCTCGCCAGCCATCCCTGTGAAGAGCCCCCGCGGCACAGATGGGGATGGGGACGGCGCGGCCACCGGGCGCCGGCTCTCGAACTTTTACGAGGCTCTCAACGACCGGCTCGGTCCGCTCGGCTGGTGGCCGGGAGATACGCGCTTTGAAGTGATCGTGGGCGCGATCCTCACGCAGAGCACCTCCTGGAGCAACGTCGAGCGCGCCATCGCCAATCTGCGGCGCGAGCGGCTGCTCAACCCGCCGGCGCTCCGGCGCGTCGAGACCCGGCGTCTCGAACGGCTGGTGCGACCCTCGGGCTACTTCCGGCAAAAGGCGCGCAAACTGAAAGCCTTCGTGCGATTCCTCGACCGCGAATTCGGCCTCTCGCTGGACCGCATGTTCCGCGAGCCGACCGGTCTGTTGCGCGAAAAACTGCTGGCCGTCCGCGGCATCGGGCCGGAGACGGCCGATTCGATCCTGCTCTACGCCGGCAGGCACCCGATCTTCGTCGTCGACGCCTACACAAGGCGCATCCTGGCCCGGCACGCGCTGCTCGGCGCCGCGGCCGGCTACCAGGACGCCCAGGATCTTTTCCACCGTCACCTGCCGCGCCAGGCGCCGCTCTTCAATCAGTACCACGCGCTGCTGGTCGAAACCGGCAAACGCTGGTGCCGGCCGCGCGAGGCCAGATGCCAGGCGTGTCCGCTGGGTTCGTTCCTGGGGCGTGAGCCATGAGCGGGCGCAGGGCCCATCGCATCTGGCTGGCGGTCGCGGGTCTGGTGGTGGCTCTGCTGCTGGCGGCGGTGTTCACGCTGGGCTCGCTCGACCTGCCGATCGCGCCGCAGGGACGGAACCTGACCGTA
>JBJKRV010000053.1:0-12260 GCA_046704465.1 Opitutaceae bacterium
ACGCCTGCCAGAGGTGATGGATGGTCGCGTTCTCCGTGATGGCGTCCGCATCGTCCAGCACGAACGGCGCCCGGAAGGTGTTGCGGTAGGCGGCCAGCGCCGCCACTGCGAGCAGGCCGACCGTGAGGATGACCGCGCGCCGCGAAGCGCGGGACGGCGAAGCGGATGGCGGCACGGCGTTCACGGCTTGGGTAGAACAGGATTTCCGCGCCACGGAAATCCAAAATCCCGGCGCGCCCGAACGCACCTGCCGGACCTACAGCAGCTTTCCGGGCCGATAATCGGCGGCCCCCTTGACCCGTCTGGTCAGCGGCTGCACCTCGGCCACGAACCCGTCCACCTGGTGCGGCGCGGCGCCCACGTACCGGTTGCTCTCCGCCAGGATCGCCTGCAGTTGCTTCTTGCCCAGCCCGATCCGCCGGTCCGCCGCCAGGCGGGACAGCAGGTCCACGTCGCCGTTCGTCGACCCGGAGCGCAGGGCCTTCGCGGCGGCCAGGGCATGCTCCTTGATCGCCGCGTGCGCCACCTCCCGCCCTGCCCCGTTCTTGACCGCCTCCATCAGGATCGTCGTCGACGCCAGGAAGGGAAGATTCCGCTCGTTCTCCTGGGCGATCGCGGCCGGAAACACTTCCATCTGGCGCAGGACCGTGAGGAACGTCTCGAGCAGGCCGTCGATGGCGAAGAAGGCGTCGGGCAGCGCCACCCGGCGCACCACCGAGCACGAGACGTCGCCCTCGTTCCACTGCCCGCCGCTGAGCGCGGCCGTCATGGTCACATAACCGCCCAGCACCACATGGAAGCCGCAGATGCGCTCGCAATTGCGCGCGTTCACCTTGTGCGGCATCACGGACGAGCCGACCTGGCCCTCCTTGAAGCCTTCGGTCAGCAGCCCCTGGCCCGCCATCAGCCGGATCGTATGCGCAAAGCTCGCGGCCGCGGCCCCGACCTGGTGCAGCGTCGAGACGACTTCAAAATCCAGGCTGCGCGGATACACCTGCCCCACGGCGATCATCGGCGCGTGGAAGCCCAGGTGCCGGAGGATGCGGTTCTCCAGCTCCTCCACCCGGTCGGCCCGTCCCCCCAAAAGCGTCAACTGGTCGAGCTGCGAGCCCACCGCGCCCTTCAGGCCGCGCACCGGATAACGCTCGATGAGGTTCTCCAGTCGCCCCAGCGCGATGAGCAACTCCTGGCCGAACATGGCCAGGCGCTTGCCGAACGTGGTGGGCTGGGCCGGCACATTGTGGGTCCGGCCCGTGATCATCAGATCACGATAAGCCTCGGCCTGGCGCGCCAGCGCCAGCAGCGCGGCGACGCTCTTGAAATGCACCACCTTGAGCGACCGGTAGAGCTGCAGCTGCTCGACATTCTCCGTCAGGTCGCGGCTCGTGAGCCCGAGATGGATGAACTGCCGGCCCGCCAGCTCGGAAAACTCCTCGAGCCGCGCCTTCACGTCGTGCAGCGTGACCCGCTCGCGCCGCTGGATCGAGCCGAGGTTGATGATCCCCTTCACGCGCTCGTAGTCCCGGATCGCGTCGGCCGGAATCGGCACCCCGAGGTCCTTCTGCGCCTTCATCACCGCAATCCAGAAATCGCGCTCGAGCTGGATGCGTCCGTGCGTCGACCAGATGTCCTTGACCGCCGGCGAGGCGTAGCGCTCGGCAAGCACGTTGGCGATGGGCGGCGGCGCCGGGCCGGCGCCCGACGCCTCCGGTGCGGCGCTGCCGGAGGCAGTCGGGGCGTTTTCCTGGCTCGACGACGGAGGTTTCACGACGGAAAGCGGCAGCCGTAACAAAACCCTCCGGCGATAGCTACTGAAAAATCTCGGCCGGCCACGCGCCGCCGGCCAATCCGCCCCGGCTGGACGCCGACGGCGGGTCAGGTCAGGCAGCGGACCGCCATCTCCCGCAACACTTCCTCCTGCTCGCCCGGTCGCCGGATGATCGCCTCGAACGCGTTCACCAGCTCCTGCTGATTGTCGATCAGGCGCCGGAGGGACGGCAGCCGGGCCGAGCCCGCCAGCTTGCCGAGGTACCAGGCGTTTTGGGTGAAGACGTTGTAGGTGCTCTTTTCGGCCGCGCCTCCGAACCGCGCCCGGTGCGTTTCCGCCGCGCGCTCGAAATCCCCCCGGTCGAGACCGCGCGGGCCGAGACGCAACTCGCCCGCGTCGATCAGCACGCGCAGCTGCAGCAGAAGGCGGTTGCGGTTTTGCAGCGCCGTGATCACGGGGCGCGCGTCGCCGCCCGCAAAGAAGTGGCGGTGCAGCGCCGCCAGCGTCCAGGTCAGGTCGCCGTTGAAGAACGCCTCGGCCGTCTCGAAGAAGTCGCCCTCGGCAAAGTTGGGGGTCAATTCGTCCACCTCCTTCTCGCCGATCACCGCCGGGCCGGTTCCATCGGCCGGCTCGGCGTAGGTCGCAAGCTTGCGGACCTCCTCGACCAGCAGCCGGGCGTTGGATCCCACCTTGGCCAGCAGCCGGCCCAGCGCGTCCGGCGTCAGGGTCGCATCCAGGGTGGCCGCCTCCGCGAGCGCGAGTTGCTCCAGCGCCCCGCCGCCCTCCCGGCCCTCGTCGCCCACATAAACATAGTCGGCCTCCGCCTCGCACCACTTGGCGAACGCCCGCCTCCGGTCCACCGGCGCCGCGGTGACCACGACCGCGACCTCCCCGGGATTCACGCCGCCGAGCAGACCCTGCAGGTCCTCCACCTGCCGGAGCGTGCCCTCGGCGCGCCCCGTGACCGAGTCGGCCAGAAAGTTCACATCCTTGAACCAGACCACCCGCCGGCCGCCGAACAGCGACATCGTCTGCACCGCCTCGCGCAACCGGTTCACCGCCGCCTCCACCTCGCCCACGTTCGCGGCGAAACCGCTGAGCACCTCCCGCGAAAATTCGTCCGGCACCTCCGCCGCCAGCGCGTCATAGCGCGCCTTCCCCAGGCGATTCACCAGGAAATCGTCCGGACCGCAGATGAAGATGAACGGCTGGGCAGGCACCGGCCTTGGGTTTGCCGGCGATTGCGTCCAACGGCACGCAAAAAATCCGGATCGCGGTCCGCGCATGGCTTGCCGCCCGGCATCGCCGCGACTGAACTGGAAAAATGAAGCTCGCCGTGATCGCCGACATCCACGGCAATCGGCCGGCCCTGGCGGCCGTGCTCGCGGACCTCCAGGCGCGGACGCCCGATGTCGTCGTGAATCTCGGCGACGCCTGCAACGGGCCGATCGATCCCGCGGGCACCGCATCCCTGCTGCGGTCGCTCCCGGCCCACCATGTGCGCGGCAACGGCGACCGCATGGTGGGGGCGCCTCACGAAAAAGATATTTCCGCCAGCGCCCGCTTCGCCCGGGAGCGCCTGAACACGGAGAACCGCGCCTGGCTCGGCGGCTGGCCCGCCGTGGTCCAAGGCGACGGCTGGCTGGCCTGTCACGGCTCGCCGCGCAGCGACACCGAATACCTGCTCGAGCAGGTCGGCGCGACGGGGGTGTCGGCGCGATCGGCCGCCGGCGTGGCCGCCATTCTCGGCCCGGGAGGTCCCGGCCTGGTCTTGTGCGGCCACACCCACCTGCCCCGGGTGCTCGCGCTCCCCGACGAACGCCTGGTCGTGAATCCCGGCAGCGTGGGCCTGCCCGCCTATGACGACGACCAGCCCTATCCTCATAAGATTGAGACCGGCAGCCCGCTCGCCCGCTACGCAATCGTGGAGCGCACGGCCGCCGGTTGGCGGGCGGAGCTGATCGGCGTGGCCTACGATTGGGAGGGATCCGCCGCGCTTGCGGACGAACACGGCTGGCCCGCCTGGGCTCGCGCCGTCCGCACAGGTTTCGTGTGAGCAATGGGATGGCTTCGGATCAGAAGAGCTCCATCTGTGACCCGCCAGGCCGGCGAAAATGCGCGGTCGACCGTGGTTCCGGCTCCAACCCGAGTCCCGCCCTTCGCGCCGCGGCGCGGAACAGGCCCGCGATCTGATCGGCGAAGATGCCTTCGCCCCGCATGCGGCGTCCGAATTCGGACCCGTTGAGCCGGCCGCCCCGGATGGCGCGCAGGCGGGCCAGGATGCGGGCCTGCTTCGTCGGTTCGTGCGCCTCGAGCCACGCCAGAAACACGTCCTTCACCGTGCGGGGCAGCCGCAGGATCTCATAACCGGCGTGGCGTGCCCCGGCGGCGGCCGCCGCCGCCAGAACCGCCGGAAGTTCGTGGTCGTTGAGCCCGGGGATCACGGGCGCCACCAGTACGGTCACCGGGATGCCCGCCTCGGCCAGCATGCGCATGGCGCGCAGCCGCAAGGCGGGTGCCGCCGCGCGCGGCTCCAGCCGGGCGGCGAGATTCGCATCCAGGGTTGTGAGCGAGATCGCGACCGCCGCGGCCTGAAACCGGCCCAGCTCCGCCAGGAGATCGAGGTCGCGGGTGATGAGGAAGTTCTTGGTGATGATGCTCACCGGCTGGCGGCATTCCGCCATCACCTCCAGACAGGCCCGCGTGATTCGGAACTGGCGCTCGGCGGGTTGATAACAATCCGTCACCCCGCTCATGCCGATGACTTCCGGCTGCCAACCCGGCGCCGCCAGCTCGGCCCGAAGCAGCTCGGGAGCGCGCAGCTTCACGAGGATCCGGGTCTCAAAGTCGAGTCCGCTGCTCCACCCCAGGTACTCGTGGTAGGGCCGCGCGTAGCAATAGGCGCACCCGTGTTCGCAGCCGCGGTAGGGATTCAGGCCCCACGCGAAGCCGACATCCGGGCTGTCGTTGTGCACCAGGACGGATTCGGAGGCGTCGATATAGAATTCCGTGCGGGGCGCCGGCCGTTCCTCGGGTGGGAGATCCGGATCCCATTCAGGATGAATCGCTTCGAACCGGTTCGGTGGATTGAAGGCGGCGCCCCGCCCGCGGATGGTGGCGGGAGGCGGACCCGCGGAAGCCTGCCCCGACGCCTGCTTTGGCGCGACCGGTCGCATCGACCCATGCTACCCCGCGCCGGCGGGATGCCAATCCCGCGGCGTTTTTTGTCGCCACGCCCGCCGGTCCTCGCACAACCGGTGAACGAAACCCAACTTCATATGTCGCATTGGGTCTGCCGCCGATCTCCGATGCCACCCGCCCGCCACCTCCTGAGTCTCGCCGCCGCCCTCGTCGCCACCGTGGCGTATGCAACCGAGCCGGCGGCGCCGAAGGAGGCGGCCGGTTCGGCGGCGGCACCGGCGCCAGCGGCGGCACCAGTCGTGCCCAAGTTGCCTCCGGTGACCGGCCCCGGTCCCAATCCTGTGATTCCGTCGGCGCTGGCGCCGCTGCCATCGGAACCCGGCGGGGCGCCCTCCAAGTCCTCCCCGCTGCCGGACGTCGACTCCGTGATCCCCTATGCGCCGACGGCCGGGTCCGATACGGCCGCCCTGCCGGCGGATGTGATCGCCAAGGCCACCGCCCGCCTCCGGGAGCTGGTTGCCCGCCAGGACGGCCTGCTGGCCGATGCGGGCAAGAAGGGCGCGGACATGGACAACATCCGGCAGAAGATTCAGTCGCTGATGTACGATTACGACGACTACCTGCGCACCTATTCCACCTTCGCGCCCGGCTATGTCGCGTACGGCATCCTGCTCCGAAAAGTCGGCATGCGGCGCACGGCGGTGGCGATGATGATGAAGGCCAACCAGCTCGATCCGGACCTACCCCTCGTCAAGAACCAGATTGGCAACTACCTCGCCGAGGAGGACCGGCCTGTCGACGCCGCGAACTATTTCCTGGCCGCCATCCGCCTCGACCCGAAGCAGCCCCTTTACCATTACGAGCTGGGCAAGCTCCTGAGCGATGCCCGGGACGGGCTCATCAAGAGCGGAGAATGGACTCCGGACCAGATCGATCACGCGATGCAGGAGGCCTTCAAGCGCGCCTCCGAGCTCGCCCCCGGCAATTTCATCCTGGCCTGGCGGTACGCCGAATCGTTCTACGACGTGGCCAACCCCGATTGGAACGAGGCGCTCAAGGTCTGGGGGAATCTCGAGACGCAGGTCTCCCCCGGCCTCGAAAAGGACACCGTGCGGCTGCAGGCCGCCAACATCCTCATCAAACAGAAGCGATTCGGCTATGCCCGCTTCCTGTTGAACTCGGTGACGGCGCCCCAGCTCAAGGAGCAGAAGCAAAAGCTGCTCGACGAACTCCCGGGCGCGAAGCCAAAGTAGGCGACGGTTTCCGCAGGCATGCCGCCGCCCTCGGGCGGGCCTGGTCCGGATCTCCGGGCCCGGAAGGGAGGGCGGCCTGCCGCTCCGCGCCTGCCGGACCCGGCGGCCTGCGCTTCCGCCCACGTCACCATGTCCCTGCTCAACAAGCTCGAACGCTTCCTCGGCCGCTTCGCCATCGCCAACCTGACGCTCTACCTGATCATCGGACAGGTGCTCTTCTGGGGCCTGACGGTGATGGCGGGATTCCATCTCGAGCGGATTGCCCTGCTGCCCTATGCCGTCATGGCCGGTCAGGCCTGGAGGCTCGTCACCTTCCTGTTCGTCCCGCCGAGCCTGGGCACGGGGGCCCTCGCCATCCTGTTCCTCGCCTTTGCCTGGTACCTGTTTTTCCTCATGGGTACGGCCCTGGAACACCACTGGGGCGACTTCCGGTACAACGCTTTCATCGGCATCGGCTGGCTGCTCACCACCGCGGTGGCCTTCCTCACCCCGGGCGCCTACGCGTCCAACGTGTTTCTGGCCGGCAGCGTCTTCCTCGCCTTTGCCTACCTGAATCCGAACTTCGAGCTGCTGATCTTCCTGATCCTCCCGATGCGGATCAAGTGGATCGCCCTGCTGCTATGGCTGTACTACGGCTACGTCATGGCGTTGGGCACCTGGTCGGACCGGCTCGGGGTGCTGGCGGCGACCGGCAACTTCCTGCTCTTCTTTTCCGGCGACATCATCCAGCAGATGCGCACCGGCCGCCGGCGGATGGCCTACCAGGCGCGCACGTTCGCCGCCCAGAAGGACGAAGCGGCGCCGCGGCATCGCTGTCGCGTCTGCGGGAAGTCCAACCTGACCCATCCGCAGATGGATTTCCGCTACTGCTCGAAGTGCGCCGGGGACCAATGCTATTGCAGCGAACACATCTTCAACCACGAGCACGTGCTGGTGGACGAGGCGGTCAAGCGGCCCTCGGGCAAGTAACGCCCACCGATCGGGCAATCCGCCACCGGTCATCGAGAATCCGCCAATTCCCTCCTCGTGGTGCTCCCGAAGAAATCGGAGACTCTGCGATCACGGATTTCACGATGACCGATTTCACGATGCGCCGCGGCCCCCCGCGGCGCGAATCTGCCACCCTGGGCGACTGGCTGGCCTTTGCGGAGCGGGAATACGCCCGCCGACGCGTCGCCCTGGGGCAGGTGTCGCCCTCCGCGCACGACGAGGCGCTCTACCTGCTCCTGCACACGCTCGGCCTGCCGCTGGACAGCCGGCCGGCGGTTCTGCAACGCCGCCTGTCGCCGCGTGAGGCGGCCGCGGTGCGCGCGGTCCTGCGCCGCCGTCTCGTCGACCGCATTCCCGCCGCCTACCTCACGCACGAAGCCTTCCTCGGCGAACATCACTTCTACGTCGACGAGCGGGCCATCATTCCCCGCAGCTATTTCCTCGAGATCATCCCGCGGCTCGACCGCCTGCGCCGGGGTCGGCCGCCGGTCCGGCGCGCGGCCGACGTCGGCACCGGATCCGGCTGCCTCGCGGTGCTGCTCGCCCACCGGTGGCCGCGGGCGCGGATTGACGCCATCGATGTCTCCGCCCCGGCGCTGGCGGTGGCCCGGATCAATGTGCGGCGGCATGGATTGGAGCGCCGGATCGTCCTGCACCGGAGTGACGTGTTCGCCCGGGTACCACCGTCGCGCTACGATCTCATCGTCAGCAACCCTCCCTACGAACCCTCGGCGCTCATGCGCCCGCTGCCGGCGGAATTTCGCCGCGAGCCGCGCGGCGCGCTCGACGGCGGCCGGGACGGGCTGGACATCATCCGCCCCCTCATCGCCCAGGCCGCGGGGCGCCTCGCCGACGGCGGACAGTTGCTGATCGAGGTTGGCGGCCTGCGCGCCGCCATGGAGCAAGCCTTCGGCCACCTCGATCTCCGCTGGCTGCCCACCGACGACCACTCGGATTGTGTCTGCCTGATCGAGGCCGGGCGCCTGCTGGCGGCCGGGTGACCGGCGGTCGGGCGCTCAGTGCTCGATCCAACCGCCGGTCGCCTGCAGCGGAGCCATCCCGCCGGATCTCGTCACCCACACCGCCAAGGCCCGGCGGGGCACGCCCGCTTCGGTCCGCCACGGAAACCGCAATGCCGCGCGCCAGACGCCGCCACGCTGGTCGAGGCGGCCCCGGACCGCTGCCAGCGCCACGAATTCGTGTTCCAGGGTCCGCCCGGAATTTTCCCCCGCCCGCACGCGCGAGACCATGCCCCCGCCAAGCTGGACCGCCTGCACCTCCAGCGGCCCGCCGATTCCGCGGCCGCCCGGGGCAAAGTTCACCTGCAGCCCCCCGGTCCGCAGATCGTAGCGCACCTGAAGCACGCCGACGGCGGCTCCGGCGCCGCCCGCGCGGCCGGGTTGCCACTCGACGCCATTGCGCACGAAGCACGGCGTATAGACCGAGTTTTCCCGCCAGTGCGACGCATAGGCATATTGCCGATGCGTGAAGGCCGGCCGCGCCCAGCGATCCAGCCATCCCAACCGGTCCCAATAGGTCACATGCCAGGCCACGGGCACGAAATCCCGCCACAGCCCGGGTTTCTCCCGCAACCCGGCCAGCCATTGCTCGGCGGGCGGGCAGCTGCTGCAGCCCTCGCCGGGTAACAGCGGGAGCATGGCCAGCTGGGCCCGGCCTGTGGCTAACAGCACGGGCGGGCCCCCGGCGACAGCCGGTAACAGCAGGGCCAGCGCTGCGGTGAACCGCCACATCACACCATTCGAGACACGGCAGCCCCGGCGTATTCCCGCCGGCGACGAAACCCGGGCTTCCGCCGCGGCGTCGGCTGTAATAATCTCCGTACGTCGGGGTTTATCTCCAGCGGTGAATGTCGCGTTCTCCATGCTTTCCGTCGACACCGTCGGCTGGCTCGCGGCCGCGTTGGCCATGCCCGCGGACACCGCGGTGTCCGCCGAGGGTGAGGATATCGCCTGGCTGCGACGCGCCGGCGGCGGCGACGACACGGCGCTGCAGCGGCTCTTCGACAAATGGAAGCTCCCCCTCCTGGGCTTCTTTTACCGCTCGCTCGGTTCCCGTCCGGATGCGGAGGACCTGACGCTCGAGGTGTTCATCCGCCTGCATCGCTCGGCCCGCCGCTACCGGCCGGATGCCCGGTTCACCACCTTCCTGTTTCACATCGCCCGCAATCTGCTTCTGAACGAATTGCGACGACGACGGCGCAAACCCGCGGAATCCGTACCCGCGGAGTCATTCGACTATCTGGCCGCGGACGCCGCGGGCCAGGAACGCCGCGCGCTCGAACTCGAGGAAGTGTTCCAGCGCGCGCTCGACCGGCTGCCGGAGAAATACCGCACCCCGCTGCTGCTCATCACCCAGCAGCACCTGGAATACGCCGAAGCCGCGGCGGTCCTGCGCGTCACGGAGAACGCGTTGAGGGTGCTGGTCCACCGCGGCCGGCAGCTCCTGAAAACCGAGATGGAGGCACTGCAATGAAACTCCCCGGGCGAAACCCCCTGTCCGACGACGATCTCGACACCCTGCTGCGCAGCCGCCTGCGGGATACCACGCCCGAGTTTGAGGCGCGCTGGGCGGATTTCAGACGGCGCCTGCGCTCTGCGCCCGCCCGCCGGCATCCGCCCCAGGTCTGGATCGCCGCCTGGTTGGGCATCATGTCCTCCGGCGTGACCATGGCCGCCATCCTGCTCGCCCTGCATCCCTGGCGGCCGAGCCCTCCTGTCACCAGTGCGCCCGGCCTGTCGCCGCAACTTGACGAGCTGTTCACCATGGAGGCAGCGCTCGAACCGGCCACCGCCCTGCTCGACAGCGAAAATCGCGACGCCCTGCTCAACCTGCCCGTCAATCCGCCAACCCACACGTGAGGCCATCATGAAAACCCTGACCACCCTTGTCCTGGCCGCGGCTGTCCTCGGGCTCACTCCCGCCGCGCGGCCCCTTCGGGCGGAGAACGCGGCGCCAGCCACGCACACGCCGCAGGAACTGAGGGAACTGGGCGCCGTCGACCAGTTTCTCGATCTATCCGACGCCCAACTCGACCAACTGCTCGAGGTCATCGCGCGCATCCGGGCGATGACCCCCGAGCAACGGGCCCGGCTCCGCCGGGAGATCGCGGAATTTCGGGGGCTGCCGGCCGCGCAGCGCGAGCGGATGCGGATGGGCTGGGAAGAGATGCATCCCGGCATGGGCGGCGGCTGGGGCCGGATGCCGGCCGAAATCCGCGACGGCTGGCGCGACATGATCCAGCACGCCACGCCCGAACAGCACGCCGCCATTCAGGCCAAGCTCCGAACCCTCTCGCCGGAAGACCGCACGGCCTACCGGCGGCAATTGGTCGAGGAGTACCTGGCGAACAAGGCGATCAAGCCGTGAACCGTCCCGGTTAGCCGCCTCGACTCCCGGCGAAAAGACGGCGAAACGGGACGCAGCCGGCCCGCCCGCAGCCCGACCGAGCCCAGACCGGACCTTCGCCGCCCGGTCCCCAATCAGCCCGCCGGCGGCGTGCATCGGGCATGAAAAAGGCGGAGCCGTTTGGCTCCGCCCTGAAGCTGGCGAACGCCCGCCGCCTATCCGCGCGGGCCCGGCCCGCTGCCGTCCTGCGGTCCGGACGGATTGGCCGGCTTTCCGGGCCCCCCCGTGCCGTCCTGCTTCGGCGTCCGGTTGGGATTCTCCTGCTTGCCTCCGGTGCCGTCCTGCTTGGGCGTGCGGTTGGGGTTGGTGGCTCCGCGATTGGCCGTACCCTGGGCACTGCGCCCCTGGTACATGCCGCAGGAGCCGCGGGTGTTGCCGTAGGGGCAGACGCCCCCGTTGCCGCCCCGGAAGCCGCCGCCGGCCCCGCCGCGGGCAAACAGACCCGGACCGGCGATCAGCCCGGCGCCGAGCAATGAAGTGAGCACGATGATCCTGGATTTCATGGTTGGATTTCCTTTCACCGGAATCCAACCCCGGCGGGACGCCGAAATTACAGCGCCCCCGCCGAACCGCCGCTCAATAGCTCATCTTGTCGAGCTTCACCTTGCCGCGGAAGATCCAGTAGATGCTGGCGCTGTAGGCGAGCACCACGGGCACGCCGATCAGCGCGATCGTCAACATGACGCCGAGGGTCTGGTGCGAGGACGACGCATTGAAGGCCGTGAGGCTCAGCGCCGGATCGGCGTGGCAGAAGACGAGGTTCGGATACATGCCGATGCCGAAGATGGCCATCAGGCCGGCCATGGCGCCGCAGGAGGAAAGGAAGGCCAGGAATTCGCGGCCGTGGTTGACCTCGCGCGGGATGTTCGCGATCGCCAGCACCACGGCCACCACCACCACGAAGAACCACGGCTCGCGCCGGAAGGCCTCGATGATGTGCGGCACATAGAGCAGCGTCGCCAGCGTCAGGATCACGTAGCAGAGAATGAAGGTGATGATCAGCGGATTGATCCGCCGGCGCACCGCCGCCTGCAGCTCGCCCTCGGTCTTCAGCACGAGGTAGATCGCCCCGTGCATGGCGAAGAGCGCCACCGTGGTCACGCCCATCAGGAGCGCGTAGGGGTTCAACAGGCCCAGGAACGTGCCGGCAAACTCGCCGTGGGCGTCGAGCGGCACCCCCCAGGCAATGTTGCCCATCGCCACCCCGATCAGCAGGGTCGACACCAGGCTGCCCACGGCGAAGCCGCCGTCCCAGAAGGCGCGCCAGCGCGGCGAATGGTGCTTGCTGCGGAACTCGATCGCCACCGCCCGGAAGATCAGCGCGCACAGCAGCGCCATGAACGCGAGGTAGAAGCCCGAAAACACCGTGGCGTAGACGTCCGGAAAGGCCGCGAACAACGCGCCGCCGCCCGTGACCAGCCACACCTCGTTGCCGTCCCACACCGGACCGATGGCGTTGAGGAAGACCCGCCGGTCCTCGTCCTTGCGCACGGCGAACAGGTGGAGCATGCCGACGCCGAGGTCGAAGCCGTCGAGGATCACGTAGCCGGCGAACAGCACGCCGACGAGCGCGAACCAGACCGTGTTCAGGTCGAGCGAGCCGAAGTTCACGACGCACCTCCCGCGCTCGGCTTGAACCCGAGCGCCCATTTCCCGGCCGGCTGCAGATCGCTCTCATCCGG
>JBJKRV010000054.1:0-7078 GCA_046704465.1 Opitutaceae bacterium
ACGGCGCCGCGCAGGCCGTCTTTTCCGACCGGCAGCGAGGCCACGTAATCGATGGCCGCCTGGAGGCGCGGTCCGTTGTCGCCCGCCACCGGGGAAACCACGACGCGCACGGGGGCGACCGGCAGGGGCACGCCGCCGCCGCGGTATCCGGCCTCGGAGAAATCGGGAATCCGGTTGCCGCGCGCGTCGGTGCGATAGACCAGGCTTCCGTCCCGCTTCATCGTCACCCAGGGGTGCGGGTCCATCGCCGCCAGGGCGGAGCCGGCCGCAGCCAGCCACAGGAAGCACAGGAGGCCCAGCCGGCGACCGTCGGCGCGGTACTGCGGCACCCACTTCGCGGCCGTCAAAGATACCTGTGCCCGCAAGAAGGCACAAAGAAACGCGAACGGGTTGGTGACGGCAATCCCCCCCGGGGGGAGCGCCGGCGGTCCGCCCGCCACCATCTGCCCGTCCGCCACGCCTGAGCGGGCCACCCGCGCCCGCCCCCGGTTCCGCCGCCACCGATGCGACTGGAGCGGGGCACCGCCCGGTAGTCCGGATGCTGCGCATTCATGTGCCGCTGTGTGTCCGCTCTCCAAATCCACCTGGCAGCGTCCCTGCTGGAGGGTCGTCATTCGTCCTTTGTCCACGGTCACGGTAATCTTCCTTGCATGGGTTCGAGGCGGTCCGCGTGGGCGATCGCCTTGCCGTCGGCGAGCAGCGTGAGTCCCGCTCCGCGATGATAGTGGCTGCCGTCGTGGTCCCACAGGATCGTCAGCACGTGTCCGTGGTACTTCACCCCGTCGAGACAGAACCAGGGCCAGGTACCCGGCGGCAGAAGCGGATGGACCTCGACGAGATTATCGGCGCGGGGACAAAGGCCGACCACGCCGGTGATCAGCAGATCGGCGAAGGTCGAATGGTTGTAATACCAGCTCCGGCCGCCCTTGCCGTTGATCCACCGGCCGGTCTGCTGGTCCAGGTATTCACCGATGTACGGCTTGCCGTCGGCGTGCTGGCTCTTCACGTAGGTGAGAAAAGCCCGGAAGTAATCGCGGTCCGTGACATCATGCTGCGGCGGATAGTCACGAAGTTCGTTGGCCAGCGCGGTCAGGGTTTGCGACGTGGCAAAGGGCCACACCGCACCGTCCCACTCGCAATGACCGACGCCGTGTGTCCGGAAATACGGACTGCGCTGCTCCGCGGTCGTGATGCCGTACGGGGCCCAGAACCCCCGCGGATCGGTCAATTGCGCCCAGGCCGCCGCGTAACCGTGCCCCGGCTCGGGGAGGTCGAAATACCACGGAATGTAGCCGAGTTCCTCGCGCACGTTGGCGAAGCCGTCGCCCTGTTCGCGGACCTCGAAGAACTTCGCCTTCGGGTCCCAAAGCTCGGCCTCGGTGAGGCGGCGCAGGCGGGCCGCCTTGTAGTCGAATTCCGCGGCCAGCGCCGGACGCCCGGCCAGGCGGGCGATGGCGGCGATCGCCACCGCGTTGCCGTACATGTAGCTGTTGATCGTGGGCCGGAGGTTCTGCTTCGTGCGCGACCCGCTGATCGATTCCTCCATCGCATCGCGCACATCATATTGCCAAAAGAGTCCGTCGGGACGCTGGCGCTGCACCTCCCACAACCCGTAGTCGCTCACGAGGTCGTTGAGCACCGAGGTGATGAACGTCCGGTCGCCCGTGACCAGGTAGCGGTGATACAGGGCCCAAGCCAGCCACTGGCTGTACTTGTGGAGATCGGCGCGCTCCGTGCCGCCGGGTCCGCCGCGCAGCCAGTAGAGGGCGTAGTCGTCGAAGTAATGCTGGTCGTGCAGCCAGCGGCCTTCCATCAATTGGTGGCCGAGGGCGCTGCTCACCGGGCGGGGGCGGGTGATGAACTCGGTGAACACGTAGCGGCCGTCGGCCGTCCGCCGGAGGTGTTTGCGCAACGCCCACCACCGGTAGTAGTACATCTCCTCCACGCTCCGGTCCGGGCACGCGAAAAAGGGGATGTTGACGCGCAGCCAGTCCCAGGCTTGGGCGTTCGGCACGAGGTTCACCACGCCCTCGGGCTCCATGGTGTTGAAGCGGTGGGTATAGGGCGCGAACTCCTCCGGATGCAGGACCGCGGTGGCGACCGCGTCCACGGCGCGCAACGGGACCGTGAACATCGCGCCGGCGAGCAACAGGCCAAAGAGAGCCGGAAGCCTTGCCAGGGAACGCATCATCGTGGGCCCTTCAAGCTACGCACCCTTGCGATCGGAGTCCAAACCGCAACCCGAATTGGCGCCCCGGCACCACCGCCACGGCACGAAGCCCCCCGCGTCATGATTCTCGCCCGGGATCTCTTCATCTCAAAAAAAGATCCGGCGGCGCCAGTCGCACTCCGGCGCCGCCGGACCCAGACCTGCGTACCCAAATCAAAATCTTGCCTTCCCTCCCTCTCGATCCCGGCCCTCCCGGATTCCCCGGGCCCCGGTGGCGACTCGAAGCCGGGCGGATGGTCCCTCGAAATCGAACCGCTCACCCGGCTGAAGCATCCCAGGCGAATCCGTCACGAACCGGAGGGCTCTGGCATCGGCAGTGCAGTCATTCACAAGGGTGGGGCGATTGAGGATCCAAGGCGCAAACTCGCATCCGGAACGGAGCGCGAGTATTTCATATGAAACAATATGCATTGTAATGGTTTCATGAAATCAGTATGTCAATTCATTTTTCGATTTCATTTGTCACCCCTCGACCGCGGCCCGCGTCGAAAGGCATCAGCGATCATCCTTGACTTCCCGTCTTCTAGATGAATAAGCATATTTCATGAATGGTTTTGGCATAGTGCTATTGGTTCGATGTTTATTTTAGTATCGTGCCAGACCGTTCATCGATACGTTCCCGTCACTGACCCACTTCTGCCCCAAACGTCCCCGCCCCGCCGACCGATGCCCAAGAAAGCCAGAGCCACCATCACGGATGTCGCCAAATCAGCCGGTGTTGCTGTCGGCACCGTCTCACGCGTCCTGAACAACCACGCCGATGTGAACGCCGCCATCCGGGCACGGGTCTGGGAAGCGGCCCGCAACCTGAACTACACCCGCATCCGGCGTCGCAGCGTGCGGCGCGAGGCCGCGGAGGAAGAGAACCAAACCGGAAACATCGCGGCGATCTTCTTTGGAATGGAGGACACGCTGGTGCAGCTGCCGGTTGTCAGCAGCGCCCTGCAGGGCATCGAGGATGCCCTGTCGAAGAAGGGGCGAAGCCTGATGCTGGCCAACATCCCGAAGGGAGACCGGATTCCGCCATTTCTTCTGGGCAACCATGTGAGCGGACTGATCCTCAAGGGACCCAACCAGGGTGAGCTGCCGCCGGTTGAAAGCTGTCCCCTGCTCCAGCATGTCTACCGATACCCCCACGTCTGGCTCATGGGACATCTGGCCAACGCCCGGGGCGACCACTGCAACTTCGACACCGAGACCGCCGGCAAACTGGCCGCCGATCACCTGCACGCGCGGGGCCACCGACGCCTCGCGTTCTTCAATCCGAAGCCGGGCCAGAACCAGTTTGAGAAGCTGCGCAATTCATTTTTCGCCAGCGCCAGCCGCCTCGGCGACGAGGTGGCGATCCTGGAGGTGAATCCACCCGAGGGCCTGCACTGGCCCCTTCCCGCCATCACCCAGGAAAACAGCGTGCAGATCCTCGCGGCGCGCTGGGCGGCCCTTCCCCCGAATTCGCGGCCGACCGCGATCTTTGTCCCCGCGGATCGAACGGCGGTGCAGCTGTATGCCGCGCTGAATCAACTCGGGCTTCGCCCCGGCAAGGATGTCAGTCTCATCAGCTGCAACAACGAGCGGTCGCTGCTCATGAATCTGCACCCGACGCTCGCCACCATCGATGTGCATGCCGAGTCCATCGGACGTCTTGCCGTCGACCAATTGCTCTGGCGGATGAAGAACCCGCAGGAATTGCTGTCGTTTCAACTCCTGGTCGAGCCCACCCTCGTGGAAGGGAATTCAGTCGCGGCGATCTGACCGGCTGGCCCGCCCACCCCCGAGCGACGTCGCTCTTCCGGAAGTCGGGAGAATATTACATCTCCCGGCGCCGAAGGCGTGTCTGACACGAATCCGAGTCGAAGCGGGACATGACATAATTCAAGGCGTTTATATTACGCAACTTGAGTTATTGATGCACGTCGGATGACGCCGTTGAAGCTTCACCGCAAGACGCGGGAGGCGATCAATCGGTGTCGTTATGAAATAAAACTATTGACGATTTGTTTCATGAATATAGGTACGTAAATTCACGGCCAACGTTTTCCACGCATTTGATCGTTACCCCCATCAACCAAGCGCACGCCCCCCTGCAATGATGTCACTTCTCCCGCAGGTCGTTGCCGGAGCCCCCGCGCCAGGCCGTTCGTTCGAGGTGGCGCCTCCGCTTTCCCTCCGGCAACCCCCACACATCCGATTCGGCGCCGGTTGCGCGCCGGACTGCGTGGATGAAGTCCGCCAGCGCGCCCTGAAGCGCGTGCTGGTCGTCTCCTCACCGTCGGTGGTCCGGATGGCGGATCCGATCGTCGCCGCCCTGCGCGACGATGGAATCGCGGTCGGCGCGATTGCCACGATTCCGCCCGAGCCGGGAGTCGCCGACTTCGATCAGGCGATGCGCCAGACCCGGGAATTCCGGCCTGACGGCGTCATCGGCCTGGGCGGAGGCAGTGTCCTCGATGTGGCCAAACTGCTGGCCGCCCTCAACGGCGAAGCGCCGGCATCGGTCCGGCGCCTTTTCGGCACCGATCTGATTCCCGGCCGCCGCACCGCCCTCTTCTGCCTGCCGACCACCGCCGGGACGGGCAGCGAAGTCTCGCCCAACGCCCTCCTGCTCGACGAAGAGCTCGGGCGGAAGCAAGCTGCGATCAGTCGCTGGCTCGTGCCGGACGCGGCCTTCGTCGATCCGCTGCTCACCCGGTCGGTGCCGCCCATGCACACCGCGGCGACGGGCGTCGACGCCCTGGTTCACTGCATCGAGGCGTATGCCAACCGCTTCGCGCACCCGCTGGTCGACGCGTACGCCCTCCAAGGCATCCGGCTGATTTCGCATCATCTCCCGCGCGCAGTGCATCACGGCAACGATCTGGAGGCCCGCGGCGCCGTCGCCCTCGGCAGTCTGCTCGGCGGACTGTGCCTGGGTCCGGTCAACACCGCGGCAGTGCATGCACTGGCCTATCCCCTTGGCGGAGAATTTCACCTCGGACACGGGCTGTCCAACGCCCTGCTGCTCGTCCCCGTTCTTCGCTTCAACCTGTCCGCCGCCGCCGGCCGGTATGCCGACATCGCCCTGGCCCTGGGAGTGGCGCCGAGTGGTGACGTCACCGAGATGGCGGAGCGCGGAGTGGCCGAGATCGAGGCCCTCTGCCGCGAGTGCGGACTGCCGCGACGGCTCTCGGAGTGCGGCATCCCCGCCGACGCCATCCCCCGTCTCGCCGCCACCGCCATGGGCGTCACGCGCCTGCTGAAAAACAATCCGCGCGAACTCTCCGCCGACGATGCCGCCCGGATCTACCAATCCGTCTCTTGATCATGACACCACCCGACAAACTCCGAGGCACCATCGTTCCGATGATCACCCCGCTGACCCCGGACGGCAGCCTGGACGAAGCCGCATTCGAACGGCTCGTCGCCCGGCAGGCGGAACATGGTCACGGCCTCTTCGTGCTCGGCACCACCGGCGAAGCCGCCTCCGTGCCGACCGCCATGCGCCGCCGCCTCGTCGAGATCGCCGTGGCCGGCGCGAGCCGCCGGGTGCCCGTGTTTGCCGGCATCGGCGACAACTGCGTCGCCGACTCGATCGCGGCGGCCGAGTCCTATCTGCACCTCGGCATCGACGCCGTCGTCGCGCATCTGCCTTCGTACTACCTTCTCGACCCGGCGGAGATGACCGCTTACTTCGAGCACCTGGCCAACAACATCCACGGTGCTCTTGTGCTGTACAACATTCCCCAGGCTACCCACATGTCGGTGCCCGTAAACGTGGTCGAGCGACTGACGGCGCTTCCCAACGTCGTCGGCTTCAAGGACTCGGAAAACGCGCCCGGCCGCCTCGAACAGGTGGTCGACCGCCTCGGTGGCCGGCCGGGATTCTCGGTCTTCATGGGCAGTGCGGCGCTGGCCGTGAGGGCGCTCCGGCGCGGCTACGACGGCCTCGTCCCCGGCTCCGGCAACCTCGTGCCCGAACTGTGGCACCAGCTTCAAACGGAGGCGGCCGGCCGCCACTGGGAGGCAGCTGAGGCGTTGCAGCAACGGGTCGACGCTGTGGCCCGTGTCTTTCAACGCAATCGTACCCTCGGCCAGTCGCTGGCGGCGCTCAAGGCCGCGATGGAGTCGCAGGGCCTCTGCGGTCCGACCGTCCTGCCTCCGCTGCGCACGCTGGACTCCGCGGAGCGCGCCGCCATCCACGCCGAGATGGCCGCCCTCGCGCCCGCTGTTTTGTGACCCGCCGCTCCTCCCACCCCATCCTCGTCCTGGCCGACGACCTGACCGGGGCGGCGGAGCTCGCCGCCGTGGGGCACGAATTTGGGCTCGAAGCCGACGTCGCCACCGGGGGCGCGCGGTCCCGGCGGGCCGCGCCGCTGTTGGTCCGCGACACCGATACCCGCCTCACCCGTGCGACCAGCGCCGCCCGGATCGTGGGCCGTGCCGCCGGCCGCCTCCCGCGCGGGGCCCGGGTCTTCAAGAAAGTCGATTCGGTCCTGCGCGGCAACGTCCTGGCGGAGGTGGAGGCCGCGGCGCGGCCGGCCGGGCGCTCGCGGATCCTGCTCGTGCCGGCCAATCCCGGCATGGGCCGCACGGTCCGCGATGGGTGCTACTTTGTCCGCGGAGTTCCGATTCACCGGACCGCCTTTGCGCGCGATCCGCACCATCCGGCGACGTCGCCGCGCATCGCCGACCGGTTGGGCGACCCGCGCCGGCTGCCCGTGCACATTCTGCGGCCCGGAGCGGCGATGCCGGCCTCCGGTGTGCTCGTCGGCGAGGTCCGCAGCTCCCGGGACCTGGCGCATTGGGCGCGACGGGTGGACGCCACCACGCTTCCCGCCGGTGGCGCGGAGTTCTTCGCCGCCTGGCTCCGCA
>JBJKRV010000055.1:0-4197 GCA_046704465.1 Opitutaceae bacterium
GCACAGCGCACCCACAAGGCCAAGGACGCCAAGAAAACGGAGATGCGGGTTCATCATCGGGGAAGGGGCGCCTCCGGCGAAGCGGAAGTGTTTCGGTCAAGAAATTCCGCCGCGGCGTTTCCGCAACCGCGATCGGCAGGTGCGGCCTATCCGCGCTTGCGCCGGCTCAGCAGCAGCATGCCGGCGCCGAAGAGCAGGAAGACCGCGCCCCAGACCAGATTCACGTTCTGCCCGAGCGAGTGCTGGACATAGATGGCCGGGTTCGAAGTGAAGCCGTACACGACCAGAATGGCACCCAGCAGCAGGAAGAGCAGGCCCAGCGGGATCCGGACGTCGAGATTCATGATGGAAAGGGATGAGGGTTCGGGGATGGAGGAGGATCTCGCCTACCAGAAGAGGATGTTCAGGACGACGGCGCCGGCGAGCACGACGGAGCCCAGCACGGCCGGGCGCAGGTACCACGGCGTGCCGTGGTCGCGGATCTTCTCGGTGAGAGAGTAGACCAGGCCGCGCAGCTCCGGGTCGGTCTTGTTCGGCCGGGTCGCCAGTGAGATCGCCATGGTCGTGAGCAGGCAGACGGTCCAGGCGAAGATCGCGGTCCAGAAGTTCTGGGCCATGATGCTGGGGTAATGGTGCACCACGGCGATCCAGCCGCCCTTGGTGAAACCCGCCGTCGCGCCCACGGGCAGCGTCAGCCCCTGGTGGATCGCCGCGGCCGCCGTGCCACAGATCAGGCCGAAGAAGGCGCCGTGGCCGGTGGCCCGCCGCCAGAACATGCCGAGCAGGAAGGTCGCGAACAACGGCGCGTTCACAAAGGCGAACACGAGCTGGAGGACGTCCATGATGTTGTTGAAGGCGGCCGCAAAATAGGCCGCCCCCATGCTCACGAGCACGCCGACCACCGTGGTCCAGCGCCCGACCGCGAGGTAGTGGGCGTCAGTGCCGTCCTTCTTGATGTGCCCCTGGTAGAGATCGTAGGTGAAGACCGTGTTGAAGGCCGTGACGTTGCCGGCCATGCCGCTCATGAAGGAGGCCATCAGCGCGGTCAGGCCGATGCCCAGCATGCCCGAGGGAAAGTAGTGCGCCAGGAGCAGCGGCACGACCATGTTGTAGTCATAACTTCCATCCTGCGGCGGCAGGTGAAAGCCGTGACCGCTCACCGTCAGGGCCATTGCGATCAGACCGGGAAAGATGACGAGGAAGGGAAAAAGCATCTTCGGCACCGCGGCCAGGATCGGGGTGCGGCGCGCCGAGGCCATGTCCTTGGCCGCCATCGCCCGCTGCATCACCAGAAAGTCGGTGCACCAGTAGCCGAAGGAGAGGACAAATCCGAGCCCCATCGCCAGGCCAAACCACTCGACGCCCATGGGATTGGACGAAGCCGAGCCCGTGTGGGCCCACGACTGGGTGTAGGTGCCCGGGGCAAAGCCGGTCTTCTCCGCCAGCACATTGAGCTTCGCGACCAGGCCGCTCCAGCCGCCCACGTCCTTCATGCCCAGCATCACCAGCGGCAGGAAGCCGAAGACGATGAGGAAGAACTGGAGCACCTCGTTGTAGATGGCCGAGGTCAGCCCGCCCATGAAGATGTAGAGCAGGACGACGACGCCGGAGAGGACGATGCAAAGGTGGAAGTTCCACCCGAGAATCGAACTGAGCAGCAGGGCCAGCGCGTACATCGAGATGCCCGAGGACATGATCGTCATGAACGCGAAGGTCAGCGCGTTGAAGCTGCGGGTCTTCTCGTCGAAGCGCAGCTTGAGGTACTCGGGCACCGAACGCGCCTTCGAGCCGTAGTAGAACGGCATCATGAAGACCGCCACGAACACCATCGCCGGAATCGCCCCGATCCAGTAGAAATGGCTCGTCATGATGCCGTATTTGGCGCCCGAGGCCGCCATGCCCATGACCTCCTGCGCCCCCAGGTTGGCGCCGATGAAGCCCAGAGCACACACCCACGCCGGCAACGAGCGGCCGGACTCGAAAAAGTCCGTGCTCGTCTTGAGGTACTTGCGCAGCACCCAGCCAATGGCCAGGACGAACACAAAATACAGACTCAGGATGAGGTAATCGACGCCGGCAAGGTGCAACACGACAGCCCTGTCGCCGGCGGCAGCCGCCAAGAGCGGGGTGGGAACAAGTAGGTGCATGGATCAGGGGTTTGAATCAAGAAACGCGCCCAAGCCCGTATCGGACATCGGCACGCAAGAAAAGCCTTTTGCATGGATCCTCCCCGCGCACGCGTGCCGACCCGACCCCGGCGCGGTCTGGGCACAACGTCGCCGGAAGCCGACAGCTCCCAGGAGGCGCACCGGAATCGGCAATCTGACGCCTGATCATCGCCGGGTCCTGCGCTGTTCGCCCTCCGCTGAACCGGAGTACCGGACGGACGGAGTGCCGTCCACGCTGCGAAAGGGCGTCCCCGGCAGCGCAAATGCCCCTGCAGTCACGACGTGACCCGATTGTACGGCAAAGCGCTATTTCCGGGCGCCCAGACGCTATTTTTATATCATAACCAGCTATTGTTCAATCACTTGAGTCGAACTGTAAGACCGCGGTCAAGTTGACCGGCCAAGGGGGCGGGCGCAGAGACTTTCTTCACCCTGCTCTTCGACTTCCCCGTTCGGAGCAACAACCAGCAAATCCGGACTGCCCCCATCAGTCCGACTTCGTTCCAGCGTCAACCAGCTCAATTCTTCACCAAGCCCGCTCTGGCCCGGCGATGGCGAGCCGCGGTGGCGGGTGGCAATGGGATACCTTCCGACCTGTACGGCCGAGTGCTCATCCGCCCACGCCCGCGTCTCGCCGCGGACAGACCGGGTCCCCCTCACACCCTTTCGCAGCCAAGAATCCAGCAATCCATCAACACCCAACGATGAAACCGAATCGAACTCCAAGTTACCTTCGCAACCTGCTGACGGTGGTGCCGCTGGCTGCAGTGCTGGCCATGCCGTCGGGGTTCGCGCAACAGGTGGCTCAGGCAACCGCCCCGAGTGAAGAGGTGGTGAAGTTGAGTCCCTTTGAGGTGCAGGCTTCGTCCCACGACGTCGGCTACTACGCGGAAAACACCCTGGCGGGCACCCGTCTCAATACCAACGTCGGCGACCTGGCGTCGTCCATCACCGTGGTGACCAAGCAGCAACTGCTCGATACCGCGGCGGTCGACATCAACGACGTGTTCATGTACGAGGCGAACACCGAGGGCGCGTGGACCTACACGCCAAGCCCGCAGATTGCCGGCACCAACCGCGTCGTCGACGCCATTGCCGGGTGGAGCGCCGATCTCGGCACGTCGGGCTATGGGGTTGCCTCGGCCAACCGCGTGCGCGGCCTCGATGTCACGGATATCGCCATCAACAACTACCAGGCGAGCCCGCGCATCCTGTTCGCCACCAACAACACCAAAACCCTCGAGATCAACCGCGGCCCGAATTCGCTGCTGTTCGGCACCGGCAGCCCGGCCGGCATCACCACCCAATCCACGACGCAGGCAATATTGAACCAGAAGAAGACCCAGGTCACCTACCAGCTCAGCAGCTGGGGCGGTTTCCGGGGCACCATCAGCCACAATCAGCCGATCGGGGACAAGCTGGCCGTCTTCGTGGCCGCCCTTTACGACTCCAAGGGATTCCAGCGCAAGCCGTCGGCCGACGTCTACCGCCGCCAGTACGGAGCCATCACCTTCCAGCCGTTCGAGAAGACCCGCATCACCGCCACCTTCGAGAACTTCGACAACTACAACCGGCGCCCGAATTCGCTCACGCCGCGCGACGCCATCACGCCCTGGCTCGCCGCCGGACGCCCGGCCTACAATCAGGTCACCCAGATGGTGACCGTCATGGATACGGGGCAGGTGATCGGCCCCTATGTGGCGAACACGGCCGATCCCCGCTATGCCAGTATCGTCGTCCCGACCTACCACCTGCCGAGCAGTCTGGCCACCCAGAATGCGATGAGCACGCTGACGTCGCCGATGTACGTGCCCGGGATCGCGATCAACGGGCCGCACAACAGTCACGATTACATGCTCATTGACCAGGGAAGCCTGCTCGGAATGTGGACAGCCTCGCCCTCCCGCTTCACCCAGCCGACCTACCCGACCGGCATCCCTCCGGTGGCCTCCCGTACCCAGCAGGACTGGATGCTCCTGGCCCAGCATCCGAGCATCTCGACCCTGACGCTCCAACCGTACCTGCCCAA
>JBJKRV010000056.1:0-5385 GCA_046704465.1 Opitutaceae bacterium
GCTGGACCTCGACCGCGGCGTCGCGCGCGACCCGAACAGCGGCGCCGGCACCTCGACGACGCTGGCGACCAACAACCGCATCCGCGGCCTGAACTCGGCCCACACGGGGCAGGACAACTAACCGACGATCCGCAGCATTCCGTTCGACACCTACAACACGAACACGGTGGAGATCAACCGCGGCCCGAACTCGATGCTCTTCGGCACGGGCAGCCCGGCCGGCATCGTCAACCAGTCGACGACGCAGGCGGTGCTCAACAAGCGCCAGTCGCAGCTGCAGTACCGCGTCGGCAGCTTCGGGTCCTACCGGGCCAGCGTCAGCACGAACCAGCCGCTGGGTTCGAAGGCGGCGGTCTTCGTGGCCGCCCTCTATGACTCGCCGGGCTATGAACGGAAGCCCTCCTACAACGTCACCCGCCGCCAATTCGTGACCCTGGACTTTGAGCCGACCTCAAAGACGAAGATCACGGCTGACTTCGAGAATTACGACAACCACAACAGCCTGCCCAACTTCGTGGCGCCCCTGGACTACGTCACGCCGTGGAAGCAGGCCGGCCGTCCGGCCTACAATCCGATCACCTCGATGCTGACGATCCTGGACACGGGACAGGTGATCGGGCCCTATCTGGCCTCGACCCTGGACCCGCGCTGGACGCCGGGATTGCCGGTCGGAACCTCGCAGATGACGAACTCGGCGTCGTCACTGTTTGTGCCGACAATCGCCCTTGAGGGACACACGAAGATGTACATCGACCAGAACAACGTGGTCGGGTTCTGGGCGGCGTCGCCATCAAGTGTCTCCCTGAATCGTCCGGCCAACACGAGCCTGACCGGATCGCAGTGGTACGCCTATACGCAGGAACTCACCAGTTCAGTCGCGCCGCTAGCACCCCTGCCGGCGGCCAGCACGGGCGCGACCTCCTACGGCACCTGGTATCCGGTGTCGATCACGAACAAGGCCCTGTACGACTGGACCAAGACGAGCCTCGACTCGGCCAACTACGACAGCAAGAAGGCCAAGACCTACCACTTCGAATTCCAGCAGCAACTGCCGTGGGGTTTCAACCTGGACGCCGGCTGGTTCCGTCAGGAATACACCGATTGGAGCAACCAGCCGCTCGGCAGCGGCAACAATCCGCTCGGCATCTACGTCGACACCAACCTGGTGGGGCTCAACGGTCAGCCCAACCCGTATTTCGGGAGCCCGTACGTCAACAACTACCAGTCGAGCACCAACTGGACGTATGAAATCAACAACAACTACCGGGCGATGCTGGAATGGGAACATGACTTCACCAAGAACGCCGGCTGGACGCGCTGGCTCGGCCGCCATCGCGTCCTGGGATTCTGGACCCGGCAGGAGGACAACACCCACTACCTGCACTTCTTCACTTCGTTTGACGGCGGCGATCCGCGGTTGCTGCCGAATACCAACACCAATCCGGCGAACAATTATTCGTGGGCCGGCAATGCGAACAATTTCCAGCGCGACTACTATCTGGGAAAGAACCCGGACGGCGTCGTGCAGTACTCGCCGGCCTTGGGCGGCTCCGGTTTCGGCATGGGCTCGCAGTTGATCAACGTCTACAACTGGACGACCAACACCTACGACCAGGCTCAGGTCCATCTGGATTCGAACCTCTACTACGCCGGCAGCGGCGTGGGCTACAATTACGTGACCGACGAGGCGCGCAGCATTGCCTGGCAGGGTTACCTGTGGAAGGACCGCATCCTGCCGACGCTCGGCTGGCGCCGGGACAACCTCGACATCCGCGCCACGAGCCTGGCCGGCCTGACCAACTCGAATCAGTACCTTGATGGCTACGCGATTCCGGGCATCGACAGTCGCATGGGAACGCCGCTGATCCTCGCCCGCAACACCAAGACCCTGGGCGTGGTCGTCAAACCATTCCAGGGCTGGGACGCGATCGACAACGCGGCGGAGAACGGGAATTTTCTCGCCGACGTCATCCGCGGCCTGAGCTTCCACCTGAACAAGTCGGACAACTTCACGGCGCCAGGCTCGATTGAATACGACTTCTTCGGCAACCAGCTCGGCAAACCCCAAGGCAAGGGCAAGGACTGGGGCGTGGGCCTGAGCATGTTCCACAACAAGCTCTATCTGAATCTCGACTGGTATGAGGCCGACGATCAGAACGCGCCTTCCTCGGCGGCCGGTACGCCCATTGGGCGAATCGAGCGCGTGGACACCAGCAGCTTCCGCTCGTGGGCAGACTTCGTGGTGCGGATCCGCGATGGCCAGGATCCCACAACGAAGGATTTCGCCAACAACTCCATCACGCCGCTGACCCAGACCGAGCAGGATACCATCGCGAAGATGATGCAGCTGGCCTTCGACTGGCCGACCTATCGGGTCGCCGGGACGGAGACGGACAAGTCCAAGGGCATGGAGGCATCGCTCATCTACAACCCGATGCCGAATTGGACGATCAAGTGGGATGTGGGCAAGCAGCGTTCGACCTACAGCGACGTGGCCAAGCAGATCACCGACTGGCTGGCGGTGCGCATGCCGATCTGGACGAGCGCCGTCGCAACGGACATGCCAGCGCTGGTTAAGATGTACAACGGTCAGGAACTTTCGCTGCAGCACTTCTGGACCGGCTATGGGTTCAACGCGGATGCCCGGCTGACCAACAACTACGGCTGGACCAGCGTCCAGGGCTTCTACAATTCGGCGGTGGCACCGACGGTGTACACGGCCATCGCGGGCCAGAATACCCAGGTTCCCAACGAGCGCGAGTGGACCTCCAACCTCATTACGAACTATGAGTTCACTCACGGCCGCCTGAAGGGCTTTTCGGTCGGCGGCGCCTACCGCTGGGAGGACAAGGCCATCGTCGGCTATTACGGCAGCACCGACCCCAATACCTACGCCCATCCGGCGCCCGGCCAGTCGGTCATGGTGCTGCCGGACATCAACCGGCCGATCTACACGCCGTCGCAGACCCACATCGACCTGTGGATCGCTTACGCGACCGAGTTGCCGAAGATCTTCGGCAAACACGTCGCCGCCAAGTTTCAGTTCAACGTGCGCGACGTGACCCAGAACGGCGGGCTCCTGCCGATCCTGTACAACTTCGACGGCACCCCCGCCGAGTACCGGATCATGGATCCCCGTACGTACTTCTTCACGACCACGCTCACTTTCTGAGCCGATTTGCGGTAATCGATCCGGGGAGCTGGTCCCCGATCGGGGAAGCCCGCAGAGCCTTCCGGCCGCAAGGCCGGAAGGCTTCTTTTTGTGCTCCGGGCGGACAACTGCAGCTGTCTCCGCCCAAGATGCGGCCCGGTCAGAAGACCGGCCGACCCTCCGGCCGGGCGGAGCGGCAACGCCGGTTCCGAGTCGCCGCGGGTCAGGCGATCCGCCGGGCCGCCGCCTGTGCCTTCAGGCAGAGTTCGGCCGCCTTGAACGCGTGGGCCTGGGTCATGGCCCGCTCCGTGCGCCCGAGGCAGTCCAGGATCAATTCGCCAAAGAAGGGGAATCCCACCCGGCCGGCGACATTGACCAGCTGCTCGCCGTGTCCGTCCACCAGGATGAGGTGGTCGCCGCGCGGATCGGCTCCCACGTTCACGTACTTGCGCAGTTCGATGTAGCCCGTGGTCCCGAGGATGACGGTCCTGCCGTCGCCCCAGGTGCCGAGGCCGTCCGGTGTGAACCAGTCGACCCGGACATAATTGGTGGCGCCGTTGTTGCCCAGCAGCACGGCTTCGCCGAAGTCCTCGAATTCGGGCGTGTCCGCATTGGCGTAGTTCCCCACCGCCGCATGCGAGACGGTGGCGTCGCTCGCGCCACTGTAGAACAGAAATTGTTCAAACTGGTGGCTGCCGATGTCGCAAAGGATGCCGCCATATTTCTCCCGCTGGAAGAACCACGGCGGGCGTGACGCTTTGTTGAGACGGTGCGGGCCGAGTCCCAGCACCTGGATGACGCGTCCGATGGCGCCGCCTTGAACGAGGGTTCCGGCCTGGACGGCGCACTCCACGTGCAGACGCTCGCTGAAATAGACCATGTATTTCCGGCCCGTGCGCGCGGCCACCGCCTTTGCCTGTTCGAGCTGTGCGATCGTGGTGAACGGCGTCTTGTCGGTGAAATAGTCCTTGCCCGCCTCCATCACCCGGCAGCCGAGCGGCCCCCGGTCGCAGGGCACTGCGGCGGCAGCCACCAGACGCACCTCCGGATCCGCCAGAATCTCGTCCAGCGCCCGCGCCGCCCGGACTTGCGGATGCCGAGCCCGAAAGGCGTCCACCTTTGCCGGGTCCGGATCGAACACCCAGCGCAGATCCGCGCCGGCCTCCAGGAGGCCGTTGCACTGGCCGTAGATGTGCCCGTGATCCAGATGCGCGGCGGCAAACACGAACTCCCCCGGCTTGACGACCGGGCGCGGCTTGCCCACGGGGGCATGCGTCATGCCATCGGATTTGACGTGCAAAGGCTCAGACGGCTTTTCTGGCCGCCAGTCGGGTGCGCCGCTTCAGGGCCCTCAGCGCCGGTTCAAGTCGGGCCAGAGTCGGCTTGTCCATCCGGTCGATGTAGAGTACGCCGTTGAGATGATCGACTTCATGCTGCACGCACCGCGAAAGCAGGCCGGTGCACTGCAGCGTATGGGCATGGCCATGAGGATCTTGGTACACGACCGTGATTCGGTCCGGTCGCTCGACGTCGCCGTGGATATCGGGAAAGGAGAGACAGCCTTCCTCCGCGATCGTCTTCGGGTCGGGCACGGCGTTCACCTTCGGGTTGACCAACACCAGAGGCATGATCAATTCCTTGGGCGGGCGCTTGCCGTCTAGCTTCCAGTCAAATTCGGCCTTGGCCGCACGCAGATCGACGACACAGATCTGGAGGGCGAGCCCGATCTGCTGGGCGGCGAGGCCGATGCCCCGTGCCTCGTGCATCGTTTCCACCAAATCCTCGGCCAGCCGCTGCAGCGGCGCGTCGAAAGTCGCGATCCGCTCCCCCCGCTTGCGCAGGATGGCTTCGTTATATTGAACAATTGACAACAGCATGGGTCGATGGACCGACTCAGCGTGTTTTTGGCGTTCGCGCCCGGCAATTAAATAGTTTTCCCCCCTCAAAGTCAGGCTATGACGGCGACTTCCGCCAATCCCCCCGCCGCCCCAAAGGGCCACCCGCCGGTGGCCGCCGCACTGATATTGGTCTTCGTCGGCGTGCTCGTGTTGGTCGGAGCCTGGTCGCTGCCGGTGAATCTGAAGTCGATCAACCCCGCGTTGTTGCGCGAGGCGGCGCAGGGCACGACGTCATTGACGGGCTTCGGGCATCAACTGCTCGAGTCGGAGAAACCGGGGCCCGCGGCTTTGGTGCTGGCGGCCGCGCAGGCGGTGCGCGACCCCAAGGCGCCGGCG
>JBJKRV010000057.1:0-2545 GCA_046704465.1 Opitutaceae bacterium
CAGCACGGAGGTCAGGGCGAGCGCGCTGGCCACCCCGAGGCTCAGGCCGGCCAGCACCCACAGGGCGCCCTGGCGGAAGACGAGGATCGTGACATCGCCTCGCCCGGCGCCCAGGGCCATGCGGATGCCGATCTCGGAGGTGCGTTGCATCACGTGGTAGGAAAGCGTCCCGTAGAGACCGACCGCCACGAGGAGCAGCGCGATGGCCATGAAGAAGTCGACCAGCCCGGCGACGACGCGCTGGCCCTGAGTGGCGTCGTCGAGCACCTGCTGCAGCGTGCGCACGCGAGCCAGCGGCAGGTCGGGATCCAGCTGCGCGACGGCGTGGCGCAGGGCGCCGGCGAGCTGGCTGGCCGGGTGCGGCGAGCGCACGACGAGGAAGATGGCCTGGCCCCAGGCGCGGTCCGGCGTCCAGTAGAGCTCGGGTCGGGGCGGCGTCTCCGGGCCCCATTGCCGCACATTTTCGACGACGCCGACGACGCGGGCCTGGAACCACTGCTCGGCGCTGTCGGGCCGGATGATCTTCCCGATCGGATCCTGGCCCGGCCAGCTCTTGTCGGCCAGGGCGCGGTTGACGACGACCCCGATGATGGTCCCCTTGGCGTCGCCGGCCTCGAGGGTGCGCCCGCGCAGGATCGCGATTCCGGCGGCGGCGAAATAGCCGGGAGTGATGGCCCGGACTTCGGCCAGGGTGCGCTTGACCAGCGGATTGAAGGTCTCGTCGTTGACCAGGATGTTCATGTTGCTGCCGCCTTCCAGCGGCAGCTGGGTGGTGATGCCGGCGGCCGAGACGCCGGGCAGGGCGGCGACCCGCTCGGTCAGCTGCTGGCAGAAGCGCGTGCGCGCCGCCTTGTCGGCATAACGTTCGCCGCGCAGGTCCAGTTCACCGGTAATCACGTAGTTGGTGGCCAACTGGGCGTTGGCGGAGAGCAGCCGCGTATAGCTGGCGGAGAACAGGGCGGCGCCGTTGGCAAGGACGAAGGCCAGGGCGATCTGGCCGATGATCAGTCCGCGCAGCAGATGGTGCCGGGCCCGGGAGCCGGCGGCGCCACGCCCCTCCGTGCGCAGCAGGTCGGTCACGGAAATGCGCATCGCGGCGAAGGCCGGCGGGAGCCCCGCCAGCATGGCGGCGAGCAGGGCCAGGCCCGCGGCGAAGGCGAGCACGCCGGCGTTAAGCGCCATCGCCGCCTTGCGGGCGGCGGATACCGGGGCGATGTCCTGGAGGACGTGGATGCCGAAAAAGGCCACGACGACGCCGGCGACCGCCCCGGCCGCGGCGAGCAGCAGGCTTTCGGCCAGCGCGAGCCGGATGATGTGGCTGCGGGTGGCGCCCAACGCGATGCGCACCCCAAATTCCCCCTGCCGGCGGGCGTTGCGGGCCAGCAGCATGCTGGCGACGTTGGCGCAGGCCACCAGAAGCACCAGGAGCACCGCGCCGAAGAGCATCCACACCCGCGATTCGACATAGCGCGTCATTTCGTAATGCAGCGAGCGGACCAAAAAATGTTTGTTGGTATTGGTGTTGGGGTATTCCTTGGTCAGCCGTTTGCCGATCGTCTTGATCTCGGCATCGGCGGCGGCGACGGAAACACCGTCCTTGAGGCGCGCGATTCCGCACAGCCAGTGGCTGCCGCGGTTGCCGTCGCCGCGTTTGACGTCGAAGGGAAGCCAGACCTGGCAGGTGTCGGAACGCATCCAGGGGGCGGCGAAATCGAAACTCGCCGGCATGATCCCGACGACCGTGACGTCGCCGCCGTTGAGCCGGATCGTCCGTCCAACCAGATGGGGATCACCCGCGAACGACTGTTGCCACAGCGCGTAGCTGATGATGGCCACGGGCGGAGCCCCCTTGTCGCCATCCTGGGCGGTGAAAAAGCGGCCGCGAAACGGCGGCACGCCAAAGGCGCGGAGGACCCCGGGAGTGCAGATCATGCCGGGCACCGACTCGGCGTTCTCGCCGCCGAGGTTTACCCGCTGCGGCGAATAGGCGCCGAAGGTGGTGAACGAGGTGGACTGCTCGTGGAGGTCGAAGTAGTCGGGCGAGGACAGGGGCCAGCCGTCTCCGGACCACACCATCACCAGCCGGTCGGCATGCGGATAGGAGAACGGCTCGAGCACCAGGGCACGCAGGGTGCCGAACATGGCGGCGGTGGTGCCGATGCCGACGGCCAGGGTCAGGACGGCCACGGCGGTGAAGCCGCGCGACTTGCTGAGGTTGCGGAAAGCCAGGCGCAGGTCGGAAAGCATAAGGACGAGAGTGGCGGCGACGGATGGCGGAACCCGACGCGGAGTCGTAGCTTCGCCGCCCGTGCTGAAACCGGCTGGGTGAACAACTCTGGCCGGGCGCAAAAAGTTACAAGTTTTCCTGAAATACTTCCTTTCGCCCGCTGCGTGGAGATGGCCGCCGAGGCGGCATCGATTTCGGCTACCGATCCGGGCCCGTCACTCAGGCCCGAGTGCGACCACGGGATCGGCCCGGCTGGCCTTGCGGGTCGGTCGGCCTCCGTCCCGCTCGGTTGAGATGAATAGTCGAGGGCTGGGGGAC
>JBJKRV010000058.1:0-2743 GCA_046704465.1 Opitutaceae bacterium
TGCTCGGGCTGAATGTGACGATCTATTATGTCTGTGGCGGCAACCAGCCGATCGGCAACTACTGGAACTTCTGGATGGGCGTGTCCGGCATGGTGCTCGGGTTCCTCGGGGTGCCCGTGTTCGCGGCCATCGCGCGCCGCCTGGGCAAGCGCCATGCCATGTGGTGCGTGTTCGGTACCGCCGTCGCCGTGTTCATCAGCACGTGGTGGACCTACACCCCCGCCGTGGTGTGGCTGCAGATCTTCGCATCCGGTTTCATCGCGTTCACCGGCGCCGGCTTCTGGACGGTCATGGGCTCGATCGGCGCGGACGTGATGGACTACGACGAGCTCGAAGGCGGGCGGCGCCGGGAAGGCTCGTTCGCGGCGTGCAACTCGTGGATCATGAAGGTGGGCATGGCGCTCGGCGCGGGGGTGTCGTTCTTTATCCTGAGCTGGGTGGGCTTCCAGAACCAGGCCGCCGTTCAGTCCGCCCATACCCTCTTCATGATCCGCTTCCTGCTGGCGGCGATTCCCATTGCCGGGATGGTCCTGGCCATGGTCGCCCTCGCCCGCTTCCCGCTCTCGCAGGAGAAGATGGCCGAAATCCGCACCGCCCTCGAGGCCCGCCGCGGGCAGGTGTAGCCGCCGGTCGACTTCGGCGCCCGGGCCGGCCCATGCCGCCGGCGCTGCCCGATTCGTACCCCCGGCCGGATCGACATCACGCGTCAGGCAACAAACCGCGTCGAGGTGGAAGCGACTTGTACGGGCGGCCTCAGGCCGGGGCGGCGGCGCCGCCGGCGGGCGCGCGCCGGGCCTTCAGGTCAGCCTCGATCTCGTGCACCCGCCGCTCGTTGAGCGGATAGAACAGAATGATCACCATCGAGACGACCCCGACCACCGCCGGAATGTAACTCATGAGGAGCACGATGCTGTGCAGCACCCCGGCGTTCTGCGGCTTGTCGGGCACGTACCCGGCCGCCGAAAGCATCATCCCCGCCACGTAACCCCCGATCGCCCAGCCCGCCTTCTGCGTCATCGTGGAGGCGGAGAACACCAGGCCCGGTGACGGGCTCCGGTTCTTCCACTCGCCGTAATCGGCGGTGTCGGCGTACATGGCCCAGAGGATCACGCTGAGCGGACCGCCGGTGACTGAACCCAAAATCTGAAGTCCAAACATCCACCCGAGCTGGTCCGGCCCGAGATAGTAGAACGCCCCGGTACAGACGACGGCGACGGCAAAGAGCATCAGAAAGGCCGGTTTCTTGCCCACCCGGTTGGCGAACCAGCCCACCACCAGCGCGCCCGCGAGCGAAGACAAGCCGCCCACCGTGTTGAACGCCGAGACCAGCCAGGCGAAGTCATACCGGTAGGGTCCGAACAGGGGCCACGTCACCGTCCGCGTCCCGACGTAGTACCGGAAGAAGTATGTACTGATGGTGAGCCGCGTGGCGACAAACAGGATCATCATCACCGTGCACGCCACCAGGATCAGCCACGGGCCGTTGGTGAAGAGCTGGCGCAGGTCGCGCCCGACCGCCGACTTTTGCGCCGGCGGCGGATGGACCCGTTCGCGCGTGCCCGCGAAAACGATGAGGAAGAAGATTACGGCCGCGACCCCGTAAATGACGAACGACATCTGCCAGCCGCGCGGGCTGTCGGGCCGGCCGCCAATCCAGGACGCCATCGGCAGCAGCGAAAAGGAGACGATCGTGCCGGCGGTGTAGGCGAAACCGAACTTGACCGAGGACACAATGGTGCGCTCGTTCGAATCCGGCGAAATCACCCCGAGCATCGAGGTGTAGGGGATGTTGATCGCCGTGTAGAGCATCATCATCCCGTTGAACGTCACGTAGGCCCAGATCAGCTTGCCGGTTTCGCCAAAGTGCGGGGTGGTGAACATCAGCACGCCCATCACGGCGAAGGGCACGCAGATCCAAAGCAGGTACGGGCGGAACTTGCCCCACCGGGTCTCGGTGCGGTCGCCGATCATGCCCATCATCGGATCGTTCACCCCGTCCCACAGGCGGCTGATGAGAAACATGGTGCCGGCGGCAGCGGCGGTGATCTTGAATACGTCGGTATAGAACCAGAGCAGGTACTGGCTGAACGTCTGCCAGTAGAGGACGGAGGCGAGGTCGCCGAACCCGTAGCAGAACTTCTCCCGGAACGGTATCTTGTCTTGGGCCGGCATGGGGCGCACGGTTTGGGGTTGCCAAATTCGAAGGGCGCCGAATGGCCGTGGCGAGAAAATTAGGGAAAAGGGAGAACAAGCGCGGACCGGGCAACGGGCGCACCGTCGTTTGGATCAGCCCGCCACCATCCCGTCCTTTCTCCGAAAGTCAGGAGCGGGCGCCGGCCGGGCCGTGCTCCCGCCGGCGCGGGGCCCCCGGCTCCGCTCCCAGCGCCCCCGGTGCAACCGCGTTTTCAGAAAATTTGGCGCGGCACGCGGACCGGCACGATTGCCCTTTGTCCGCCGCCGGTCCAGACTGCCGCGCGATGAGGCCCCCGGTGCTGCTCGTGTTCATGACGCGGTTTGCGGAATGCACCGCGCTGCTCCAGGGCGTCTCGCGGTACGAGCGGTCGCACGGCCAGTGGGCCGCGTTTCTCGACGACGAGGCCCGGGCCGAGCACGACCCGCGCTGGCTGCGGCGCCGGCCGTGGCGCGGTGTCATCAGCCGGCACACCACCGCGGCGCTGGTCCGCGCCTGCGCCGAATTGAAGCTGCCGCTGGTGGACCTCAACGACACGCCGCCGTTTCCGGG
>JBJKRV010000059.1:0-5724 GCA_046704465.1 Opitutaceae bacterium
GTCCCGACCGGCCGGGCACCGTCTCATGCCCGCCGCGGCGCTCGCCCTCGCCGCCTTGAGGGGGTGCGCCGATTACCAGGCCAAAACGATCTCGCCGCAATGGACCGCGGAGGGCTTTGACGGACGATCGCTGGCGGACGATTCGCTCCGGGCCTTCCAGACCGCGAAACACGTGACCGCCCCGGGCGCGGACGGGGCCTGGAACCTGAAGCAACTCACGCTGGTTGCCTTCTATTACCAGCCGACCCTGGCGGAGGCGCGGGCGCAGTTGCTGGCGGCCCAAGCCGCGCAGGTCACCGCGGCCGAACGCCCGAACCCCTCCGTGTCCGTGACGCCGGGCTACGACACCGGCATTCCGGACAATCCCAGCCCGTGGCTCCTGCCGGTGAGTTTCGACGTGCCGATCGAGACGGCGGGCAAACGCGGCTATCGGATGGCGCAGGCGCGCGACCTCGCCGAGGTGGCGCGCTGGAACCTGGTCGGCACGGTCTGGCAGGTGCGCAGCCGCGTCCGGACCGCCATGCTGGACCTCTACACCGCCCGCAAACAGGAGGCGCTGCTGACGCGCCTGGAGAAGGCCCAACGCAACGTCCTGCGTCTCGTCGAGGGACAATTCGCCGCCGGCAATCTTTCGAGCTACGAGGTCACCCAGGCGCGCATCGCCGTCGACACCACCCGGATGGCGCGGGAACAGGCGGCCGCGCAGTTCCAACTGGCCCGGGTCGGATTGTCCGTGGCTTTGGGCGTGCCGCTGCGCGCCCTCGACGGGGTCAACTTTTCCTTCGCCGGCTTCGGGCAGTTTCCCCGGCAACTGACCCGGCCGGAAATCCGGCGTGACGCGCTCCTCAACCGCACCGACGTTCGCGCCGCCCTCGCCACCTATGCCGCCAGCCAGGTTGCCCTCCAGCTTGAAATCGCCAACCAGTACCCTGACATCCCCCTGGGTCCGGGTTATGCGTGGAATGCCGGCAGCGCCGGCGACAGCGAGTGGGACCTTGGCGTCACGCTGACGCTGCCGATCTTGAATCAAAACCAGGGGCCGATCGCGGAGGCGAAGGCCGCGCGCCAGGTCGCCGCCGCCCATTTCCTCACCGTCCAGGCGCAGGCCATCGGTGAAATCGACAGCGCCCTGACCGCCTATCGGGCCGCCCTCGCCCAGGTCGCCAGTTCCGAGGCGCTGCAAAAGAGCCTCCGGCAGCGGATGGACTCCGTGCGCGCCCAGGCCCGCGCCGGGGCCGTGGCGCCGCTCGATGTGGCGAATGCGGAGGTGGAATTTGTCTCCGGCGCGCAGTCCCATCTCGACGCTTTGAGCCGGGCGCAACAGGCGCTCGGCCAGTTGGAAGACGCCGTCCAGAACCCGCTGACCCTGCCCGGCCGCGAGATCGATGCGGCCGCACAAACCCGTTCCGAAGGGGCCCAATGAAACCGAAACAATTCGTCACCGCCTTCATCGTCCTCCTGTGCGGCGGACTGGCCATCTACGCCCTGCTCCGATCCGACCGCTCGGCGGCCACGAGTTCCGACGACGAGGACGAGGCGACGCCGACCGTCGTCACCGTCCAGACGGGCACCCTGCAGGATCGGACCCTGCATCACTATGTCACGGGCTACGGCACCGTCATGCCCGCGCCGGCCTCGGCGGCGGCGCCGGCGGCCGATGCGCCCCTTGCGGCCCCCACCGCCGGGGTCGTGGCGAGCGTCGATGTCGTCGAGGGCCAGCCGGTGGACAAGGGCCAGCTCATCATGACGCTCAATTCGAGCTCCATCACGGCCGCCTACGCCGCGGAGGAGGTGGCGCGCCAGAAGAGCTTGTATGCCCAGCACAACGCCTCGCTGAAAAGCCTGCAGGACGCCGAGACCCAGCTCGCCCTGCTGCGCGTGACCGCACCGCTCGCGGGCACCGTCACCAGCGTCAACGTCAAGCCCGGCGCCGCCGTCGATCCGAGCATGGTGGTGGCGGAGATCATGAATCTTGACCGCCTGGTGGTGAAGACCGGCGTCCCGGAATCCGACGCGGCGGCGCTGAAGACCGGCGAAGCGGTGCAGGTGGAGACCCAACCGCCGGTGGCGGCCACCGTCTCGTTTGTGAGTCCGGCGATCGATCCCAACACCGGCACGATCACGGTGCTCGCGGCCCTTCCGCCGCACAGCGGCTTGCGGCCCGGCCAGTTCGTCCCCCTGCAGATCGTTATCGGCGTCCACGCCCATGCGCTCGCGGCGCCGGAGGATAGTGTCGTGACCGACGTCGACGGCTCGAGTTCACTCGCGCTCGTCCAGGGCGATCAGGCAATCCGGACGCCGGTGCAGACCGGCTTCCGTGAAAACGGCTGGGTGGAAGTGAGCGGCCGGGGTCTCAAGGCCGGCACCACCGTCGTAACCGTCGGGGCCTACGGGCTGCCCGACAAGACGCAAATCCAGGTGGCCAATCCCACGGCGGGCTCCGCGCCGGCGGCGGACACCCCGGCGACTCCCGGACCATGAATTCCGGCTCCTCGTCGCGTGTGGGCCGCTTCGCCACCCGGCACGCGGTCTCCATCACCTTCATCGCCGTCACGCTGTGTCTGGCCGGAGTCTTCTGCGCCCGCACCCTGCCGTCGTCGGTGTTCCCCAAGACCGACTTCCCCCGGGTCGTCGTCATGCTGGGCAACGGCATCATGCCGGCCAATGAGATGATGGCCACGATCACGCGCCCGGTCGAGGAGGCAATGAAGAGCATCCCCGGGGTGGTTTCCGTGCAGTCCTCGACCGCGCGCGGCGCGGCGGCCGTCAACGTCATTTTCGATTGGGGCCAGGACATGCAGCGGGCGGAGATCTACGTGATGGACCGGGTCTCGGAGATCCGCAGCGACCTGCCGGCCAACACCACCACGGACGTGTCACGGGTGGCGTTCTCCCTCAGTTATCCGATCATCGGCATCAGCCTCACCAGCCCGACCCGCTCCCAGATGGACCTGTGGGATACGGCCACCTACAAGATCAAGCCGCTGTTCCTTCAGATCCCCGGCATCGCCGCGGTCGACATTCTCGGCGGCCACGAACCGGAATACCACGTCATTGTGAACCCGGTGGAACTGCAGGCCTACCACCTGGGCCTGCAGGATGTGAGCGATGCGCTGACGAACAACAACCTCATCGCCTCCGCGGGCATGATCGCGGAGAATTATCACCTCTACCTGACGACCGTGGACGGTCGGGTGCATTCGCCGGCCGAGATCGCCAACCTCGTGGTGGCGACGCGCGGCGGCCAGCCGATCCGCATCCGGGACCTCGCCAAGGTGGAGCGCGGGCCGGCGCCCGCCTACACCGACATCACGGCGCAGGGCCGCCCGGCCGTCCTGTTCAACATCGAGAGCCAGCCGGACAGCAGCATTCTCGCCATCGCCGCGGCGCTGAAGGCCCAGTTGAAGACGCTGCACCACGAACTGCCGCCGGACATGCACCTGGCGTTCTTCTACGACCAGTCCCAGTTCGTGCGCGATTCGGTGGGCAGCGTCTGGGACGCCATCAACTTCGGCCTCATCCTGTCGGTCTTCATCCTCAATTTCTTCCTGAAGAACTGGGGCAGCGTCTGGACCGCCATCGTCACCATCCCGATCTCCGTCCTGATCACGGTCATCATCATGAAGCTCCTGCACATGAGCTTCGACATGATGACCCTCGGCGGCATCGCGGCCTCCATCGGGTTGATCATCGACAATGCCATCGTCGTGGTGGAGGCGATGTGTCACCGGCTGGTCGCGGGCGGACCGCGGCTGACGTGCATTCATGAGGCGATGGGCGAAATCTCCGTCGCGCTCGTCGGCTCGACGCTGACCCCGGTGGTCGTGTTTCTGCCGCTCGCATTCCTGGGCGGCATGGCCGGGGTGTTCTTCCGGGCGCTCGGCATCACGATGGTGGTGGCCCTGCTGGTTTCGCTGCTGCTCGCGGTCACGCTCACCCCGTCGCTGGCGGCGTGGTTCATCCGCGGCCTGGACCGGTCGGCTTCCGGCGCCGAGGAGGCCGGGTTTGTGCTCCGGCCGGTGCTGCGCGTGTACGAGGCCTCGGTGCGCTGGGCGCTGCGGCACGCATGGCTCACGTTGTTCGTCTGCGGCGTGATCTTTGTCGCCAGCATTTCCATCTACCGCCGGTTGCAGACCGGGTTTCTGCCCAACTTCGACGAAGGCGGCTTCGTGATGGATTACACCGCCCGGCCCGGCACCAGTCTGGCGGAGACGTCGCGCGTGCTCGACGAGGCTGAGAAGAGCATCAAGGCCAACCCAGATGTGGAAGGCTACTCCCGGCGCCTCGGCACGCAGTTGGGGCCGTTCATCACCGAGCCGTACGTCGGCGACTACCTCATCAAACTCAAGGCCAAACGGAATCACACGACCGAACAGGTCCTCGAGGCCATGCGGCACGATTTCAACCGGCGGTTTCCGATGATCCGGTGGGACTTTCACGGGTACCTGAGCGACCTCATCGGCGATCTGCAGATGGCTCCCGATCCGATTCAAATCTACCTGTATTCGCCGGATTCGAGCTGGCTGGAGCGCGCGGCGCGCCGCGTCGAAGCCCAGATCAAGAAGATCCCCGGCGTCGTGGACACCTTCGACGGCCTGACGCAGACCGGACCGTCCGTCAATCTGCGCGTCCGTTCCGCCGACGCCGAACGATACGGCCTGACGGTGCAGAATGTCGCCGACGCCGTGAACACGGCGCTTCTGGGCCAGGTTTCCTCCTATGTGCTGCAGGGGGACCGCATCGTGAACATCCGGGTCATGGCGGCTTCCTCGAGCGTCAACACGATTGCCAAGATCCGCAATCTGCCCATTCGCACCCCCTCGGGCGCGGTCGTGCGGGTGGACCAGGTGGCCCAGGTCCAGGTGGCGCCGAGCGAATCCGAACTGAACCGGAAGAACCTCCGCCAGGAGGACATGGTATCCGCCCGGCTGGAGGGCGTCGACCTCGGGACGGCGATGCGCGAGGTCAAGGCCACCCTCGGCCGCGACCAGTGGCTCCCGCCCGGATCGGTTGAATACGGGGGGCTTTACCAGCAGCAGCAGCAATCCTTCCGCAACCTCCTGGCGGTGCTGCTCGCCGCCATCCTGCTCGTCTTCATGGTGCTGGTCATCGAATTCCGGTCGTTCTACGAACCGATCTCGATCGTTTTTGGCGCCGTCCTGGCGTTGTTTGGCACCGTGGGCGCCCTCTGGGCCACCGGGGTGACGCTCAACATCATTTCGTTTCTCGGGGCGATCATCGGCGTGGGCATTGTGGCGAAGAATGGCATCCTCGTGCTCGATTATTTCCAGCAACTGCAGGCCCAGCACGTCGATCTCGTCGAGTCCCTCGTGCAGGCGGGCCTGCGCCGCCTTCGGCCCGTGCTCATGACCTCCCTGGCCGCCGCGCTCGGCATGTTGCCGCTCGCCTGGGGCGTCGGCACGGGCGCGCAGATGCTCCAACCCCTCGGCATCGCCGTCATTGGCGGTCTCTTCATCTCGGTGGTCCTGTCCCTGATCGCCACGCCGGTCGTCTATTACCTGCTGATCCGGATGCACCGGTGGGCGGCGGGACCCCGTACGACCGAGGCCTGACTGTCGAATCCGGCGGAAAAGGTGCCACGGCGCCAGCCGGGGCCGACATGATGCGACGATGCCGGCCGGGGCCGCAGGCCGGCTGCCACTTCGCCCATCGCGTCGCCGCGAGTCTCCGGGTTCGGGCAGCCGGGCGAGCTGCCAGATTGAG
>JBJKRV010000060.1:0-9975 GCA_046704465.1 Opitutaceae bacterium
TGGTTGCTGAACACGAGCCGGTGCCATTCCGCCACCTGCGCCGCCGGCCCGCCGGCGGCGATCTTCGCCGCCAGTGCCCGGGCCGCGGAGAGAAAACCGAGCCGAGGATCCGCCGCGAAGATCTTCATCCATCCCGCCGACATGGTGACGCTCAACAGCCAGGCCAGCGGCAGCAACGGCACCCAGAGGTAGCGCCGGCGGCCCATCTTGATCAGCACGGTGGTGCCGAGCGAGAGCGCGATGACCGCGAGGAGCTGGTTGGCCACGCCGAAGATCGGCCACAGGGAGTTGATGCCCCCGAGCGGATCGATCACCCCCTGGTAGAGAAACCAGCCCCAGGCGGCGACGAACACCGCGCTGCCCGCGCAGTTTCCAGCCAGCGAGCGCGTCTCGGCCAGCGGGCGCCAGACGTAGCCCAGGAGATCCTGCACCAGGAAGCGGCCGATGCGCGTGCCCGCGTCGATCGTCGTCAGGATGAACAACGCTTCGAACATGATCGCGAAGTGGTACCACAGGGCCAGGGCCTCCCCCTTGCCGAACACTCCGGCGAGCATGTGCGCCATGCCGACCGCGAAGGTCGGCGCCCCGCCGGTCCGCCCCACCATCGTGATCTCCCCGACGGACGACGCCAGGTCCTTCATCTGCAGCGCCGTCACCGGGAAGCCCAGCGCCGTCACGTGCGCCGTGACCGCGGCGACGTCGCCCTTCATGTTGATCGCGAAGTACTGGCCGGGCGAGAGCACGGAGGCGGCGATCAAGGCCATGATCGCGACCATCATCTCGGTGATCAAGCCGCCGTAGCCGATCAGCCGGATGTCGCGCTCGCGTTCGACGAGCTTCGGCGTCGTGCCGGACGCGACGATCGAGTGGAAGCCCGAGACCGCGCCGCAGGCGATGGTGATGAAGCAGAACGGGAACACGGGACCCGCGAAGACCGGCCCCGTGCCGTCGACGAAGCGCGTGAGCGCCGGCATCTGCAGCATCGGCGCCAGGAGCACGATCGCCACGCCCAGCAGCGCCACGGTGCCGATCTTCAAGTAGGAGCTGAGATAGTCGCGCGGCGCCAGCAGCAGCCACACCGGCAGCACGGAGGCTAGGAATCCGTACCCCATGATCCACCACGCGAGGGTGCGCCCGTGCAGCGTCAGCCAGCCTTCCATCGGCGTGCCGTGCAGCCACTGGCCGCCCACCACGCCGCCCAGCAGCGCCAGAAACCCGAACGCGCTCACCAGCGCGACCCGCCCCGGCGTCCAGTACCGCAGGCTCAATCCCATGAGCAACGCGATCGGCATCGTCGCCGCGATGGTGAACAGGCCCCACGGGCTCTCGGCCAGCGCCTTTACCACCACGAGGGCGAGCACCGCCAGCAGGATGACCATGATCGCGATGATCCCGACCAGCGCGAGCAGGCCGGCAAACGGCCCCACCTCCTCGCGCACCATCTGGCCGAGCGACTTTCCGCGCCGGCGGATCGAACAGAACAGGATGATCGAATCGTGCACCGCTCCGCCCAGGGTCGCGCCGATCAGGATCCAGAGCATGCCCGGGAGGTAGCCGAACTGCGCCGCCAGCACGGGCCCCACGAGCGGCCCCGGGCCGGCGATCGCCGCAAAATGGTGCCCGAAGACGATCCAGCGGTTGGTCTGCACGAAGTCCCGGCCGTCCTCGTTCGTCACGGCGGGGGTCGCGCGCCGGTCGTCGATGGTGAGCACCCTGGCGGTGAGCCACGCGCTGTGAAAGCGCCAGGCGATGGCGAAGACACAGACGGAGGCCACCACCAGCCAGAGAGCGCTCACGTGCTCATGGCGCGCCAGGGCCAGCACGGCCAGCGACCCGGTGCCAAGGATCACGACGCCGGTCCAGATCACCACCTGCGACCACCGGGGCAGCCGGAGGCCGCGCAGGAGACTTCGGGGCAACATGGGGTGCGGCTACCATGGTGACTTTGCCCGGTTTTTCCACGCGAAAGTGCGCGGGCGGCGCGATCGAATGCTTTGATCCACTCGCTGGCGCTCGGTGCCACGTGATATCCGAGGGTGCTTTGATCCACTCGCTGGCGCTCGCGGCTACATGATTCTCGATGATGCAGCAGTCCGCCCGGCCGCCGTCGCCTTCGGCTATGGCGCCGAGCGAGGTCGGGCTCCACCTGGGAAGGTACGTCTTCGGCGGGGGAGCGCCGATCACGGTTGGACAAGTGCGGGCGGCGCGTCGGCCAACGTCGCCTGCACTGCGGTCAGCAGTTCGCCGATGGTGAACGGCTTCGGCAGCACCACCTTCAGATCGAGGGCCTTGAGCCGATTGAGCGCGCCCGCGTCCGCCACGCCGGTTGCACCCAGAATCGGGATATCCGGGTCCATCGCGCGCAGCGTTCGCACCAGGGTCAGGCCATCCGTCTCCGGCATCATCATGTCCGTGATCACCAGGTGGATCTCCTTCCCGAAATCCTGAAACACCTGCACCGCCTCGGCGCCGCTGGCCGCGAGGAGCACCCGGTAGCCGTATTCGGCCAACGCCTGGCGCGCCACCTCGCGCACCGCCGCCTCGTCGTCGACAAACAGGATCGTCTCGCCCCGGCCGCGCGTCCACGGACCGGTGGTCCCTTTCCGCTCAATTTCCGGCTTCGTCGGCGTGGCCGGGAAATACAGATCAAAGGTTGTGCCCCGGCCGACCTCGCTTTGGACGTCGAGAAATCCACCGTGGCCGTGGAGGATACCCAGGACCGTCGACAAACCGAGTCCCGTGCCCTTGCCCAGCCCCTTGGTCGTGAAGAACGGCTCAAAGATCCGCTCCCGGATTTCCGGCGGAATGCCCGTGCCCGTGTCAGCCACCCGCACCCGGACATGCGGTCCGGGTTTTGCCTCCGGCAACTGCGCCGTCCGGGCCTCCTCGACCATCATGTTTGTCAGGGTCAGCGTCAGGGTGCCGCCCTCCGGCATGGCATCGCGCGCATTGACGCAGAGATTCATCACCGCCTGATGCAACTGGGTCGGATCGCCCTCGATCGGCCAGAGGTCGGCCGGCAGGTCGGTCGCCACGCGGATATTCTTGGGAAAGGTGGCTTCGGCGATCTTGGCCATCTCGGCGGCCACGTAACGCAGTTGCAGCGTCGTCCGTTCGCCGCCCGTCCCGCGGGCGAAGGCCAGCACCTGGCGGACGATATCCGCACCGCGCTGCGCGTTGGCTTCCATCATCGACAACAGGCCCTTTGCCGCCGGATCCTGCACGGTGTCGCGCACCAGGGCGGTACCCAGGATGATCGGCGCGAGCGCATTGTTGAGATCGTGGGCGATGCCGCTGGCGAGCGCGCCGAGGCTCTCGTGGCGTTGGGCGCGCAGGAACCGCGCCTCCAACTGCTTCCTTTCGGTGATATCGGTGTTGATCGTGAGGATCGCCCGGGGCTGGCCGGCCTCGTCCCGCAGCAGCGACCACCGGCTCAATACGATGAGCTTCTGGTCCGCCTTGGTCAGGTACTGCATCTCCTGGGTCCAGTCTCCCTTCGCAAGCAAACCGCGCAGCGCGGCCTCATGCACCTTCCAGTTCGCGTGCAGCAGTTCCGGCGCGGCGCAGCCCAGCGCCTCGGTGGCGCTCCAGCCGAAAAGGCGCTCCGCGCTCCGGTTCCAGTACCGGATCCGATGCTCCAGATCGCGCAAAATGATCGCGTCGTTCGCCTGGTCCAGCAACTCGGCCTGCTCGCGGATGCGCTCGCTCGCGAGCTTCTGCGCCGTGATGTCGCGGGAGATGCCAAAGGTCCCGATGATGGCGCCGGTGGCGTCCCGCAGGGGCATCTTGGTCGTGGCCGCCCAGGCAATCCGGCCGTCCGGCCAGATTTCCTTCTCCTCCTTTTCGAGGATCGGTTCGCCCGTGCGGATGATCGATTGCTCGTCCTCGTACGCCTGCCGCGCGTGTTCCTCGGCGAAGAAATTGAAGTCCGTCCGTCCGATCGCCGCTGCGGGGTCGCTCACGCCCAGATGCCGCGCCAGGGCCGGATTCAAAAGAATGAAACGGCTCTCGCGATCCTTGAAATAGATCGAGTCCGGTATGTTTTCCATCAGGGCCGAAAGCAGACCTCGTTCCATGGTCAGCGCCTCCTCGGCCTGGATGCGGTCGCTGACATCCGTAAAGAAGCCCACATTGCACGAACGGCCGCCGAGCACCGTCGCCGTGGTCTTGATATCCGCGCGAAAGACCGAGCCGTCCCTGCGCCGGCAGGGCAAGGCGTAGGCCACCACCTTGTCCCCCCGGGCCTGGGCCTCGAACTCGGCCTGGACGCGGGGCAGATCGGCCGCGGGATGGATGTCCTGCAGCCCCAGCCGACAGAGTTCCTCGGACGTATATCCGAACATCCGGCAGATGGTCGGGTTGGCGTAGGTGAACATCCGGGTCCCGATGTCCGCCACCAGAATGCCTTCGGCCGCTCCTTCGAACAGCAACCGGTAGCGGGCTTCCGATTCCCGCAACGCCGTTTCCGCCAAACGCCGTTCAGTGACATCCCGATAATTGACCACCACCCCGGCCACGCTCGGCACGTCCAGCAGGTTGGTGGCGGTGAGTTCCAGCCAGCGAACCGCGCCTCCCCGGCGGACGGCGCGCAGCGTGCGCGCCAGCGTTCCACCGGCCGTGGCGATGGTTTCCGCAAAGGCGGCCGCCGCCTCCGCGCGGTCCTCATCGTGCACGAACTCGAACAGGTTTTGCCCCAGCATCTCTTCGGGCCGGTAGCCCATGAGTCGCTCCGTCGAGGGGCTGCCGTACACGAGGCGTCCGGTCGCATCCACCACGATGATGCCGTCCCAGGATTTCTCGGTCAGGGCGCGAAAACGGGCGGCCTCCTCCTGCACCTGGCTCTCCAGGACGCGGCGGCGGCGGCTCTCCGCCGCCTGCCGCAGCTCGCGCTCCACCGCCGGCGCCAGGCGCACCAGCTTGGTTTTCATCACGTAGTCGTTGGCCCCGGCCTTCACCGCCTCGACCGCGATCTCCTCCCCCACGGTGCCCGACACCAGGATCACCGGCAGGTCGGGCGCGTCCTCCCGGATGATCTTCAGGGCCTCCAGTCCGCTGAATTGCGGCAGGCTGTAATCAGCCAGCACCACGCTCCACGCCCGCCTTACCAGCGCCGCGCGCAGGGCGGTCGCCGTCTCCACCCGCTCCGCCCGGACATCAAAGCCCGCTTCCTCCAGGGCGCGCGCCATCATGGCGGCGTCGTCCGCCGAATCCTCGACGAGCAGGACGTGGAGGCAGCTGTTCATGCTCCGACCGTTTCAATGGCAGGCACCTCCGCCGCCGGTCCTAGAACCTCGTGAACCGCGGCAAGCAGCTGGCTCACGGTCACGGGCTTGGCCAACAGGGCCGGGAGGTCGAGCGCCTTCATTGGCTCGCGGCTGGCCTTGTCGCTGACGCCGGTGAGCCCGATGATTCTGACCAGGGGATCGATGGCGCGCAGCGCCCGGACCAGGCCGATGCCGTCCATTTCCGGCATCATCAGGTCGGTAAGGACAAGATGGATGTCGCGCCGGCGCTCGCGGAAGACCGCCAGGGCTTCGGCCCCGCCGATGCAGGTGATCACCTGGTAACCGAACTCGAGCAGCGCCTGGCGCACCACTTCGCGCACCGCCGCCTCGTCGTCGACGATCAACAGCAACTCACCGTGGCCGTGGGGCAGCGGCGTCGGGGGCTCCGGCCCCTCCGCGGCGGTGCCGGCGGGCAGCGCCGGCAGGTACAATTCGAACGTGCTGCCCCGGCCCGGGGCCGTTTCGAGCCGCAAGAACCCTGCGTGGTTGCGCGCGACTCCCAGGACCGTGGCCAGACCGAGTCCGGTCCCCTGCCCGACGGCCTTGGTCGTGAAGAAGGGCTCGAAGATCCGGTCCCTGATCTCGGGTGCGATCCCGGTGCCCGTATCGACCACGGCGAGGCAGACGAAGGATCCCGGCCGCCCGGCCGGGACGGCCGCCGCGGCCTTGCGGTCCAGGTCGACGTTGCGGGCCGAGAGGGTGAGCCGCCCGCCCTCCGGCATGGCGTCGCGTGCATTGATGCAGAGATTCATCAGCGCCTGATGCAGCTGCGTCGCGTCGCCGCGCACCAGCAACAGGTCCGCCGCAGCCTCCGACTCGATCCGGATGTTCTTGGGAAACGTTTCGACCGCGATCTTCTCCATCTCATAGAGGAGGTGCCGCGCCTGCAGCGGCGCGCGCTGCCCCTCCACCCCGCGGGCGAACGTCAGCACCTGCTTCACGATGTCGGCCCCGCGCCGGGCGCTGGACTCGATCGACTGGAGCAGCCTCGCCGACGTGGGATCGCTGGCGGAGGCGCGCAGCAGCGGCGCTCCCATCAGGATGGGAGCCAGCACGTTGTTGAGGTCGTGCGCGATGCCGCTCGCGAGCGCGCCGATGCTCTCCAGCCGTTGCGCGCGCAGCAGCTGCGCCTCGAGCTGCTTTCGCTCCGTGACGTCGCGATTGTTGATCACCGTGCCCTCGACCGCCGGGTCGTGCTGCAGGTTGGTGGCGATGAGGTCCACCCACCGGCAGGCGCCGTCCTTGCGCACGGCGCGCACCTCCCGCGCGATCGCGGCGCCGGGAGTGTGCTGTAGCCCGTCAAAGTCGGCGCGAATCCACGCGCGGTCGTCGGACCAGACAAAATCGAACACCGACCGTCCCAGCGTCTCCTCGGCGCTGAACCCGAGCGGCCGGACCGCCGAGGGGCTCGAATACGTCACCCGCCCCTCGCGGTCGACCACCGCGATACCTTCCACCGACTTCTCCACCAGCGCGCGCAACCGCTCCTGGTCGCGGCGCGACTGCCGTTCGGCCGCCTGCAACCGCTGCCGCTCCGCCGCGGCTGCCAGCTCCCGTTCCACCACCGGCACGAGCCGGGACAGCCGGTTCTTCATCACATAGTCGCAGGCGCCGGCCCGCATGGCGGCGACCGCGGCCTCCTCGCCGATGGTGCCGGACACGATGATGAACGGCGGATCCTGGGTGCTCTGACCCAACACCAACAGGGCGGCCACCGCCCCGAACTGGGGCAGCGTGTAATCCGCGAGCACGAGGTCCCAGGTGCTCTCGGCCAGCTTCTCCTGCTTGGCGCGCACCGTTTCGACGCGCGCGGCGTTGACTTCAAATCCGCCTCGCTCCAGTTCGCCCACGATCAGCCCGGCGTCGTCCGCCGAGTCCTCGATGAGCAGCACCTGCAGTCGCGATTTCATGGGGCACCTCCGCTCGGTGGGGGCGATTGATTCAGCAGCAACCAGTAGAGGCCGAGCTGCCCGACCGCCTCGATGAATTCCCCATAATCGACCGGCTTGCGCACGTAGCTGTTCGCGCCGAGGGCGTAGCCGGCCATCCGGTCCTGCTCCTCCTGTGACGAGGTGAGGATGACCACGGGCAGCAGCCGGGTGGCGGGGTTTTCGCGCAGGCGCTGGAGAAACTCCAGCCCGCTGATGCGCGGCAGCTTCAAGTCGAGCAGGATCAAGGTGGGTTGCAGCCGCGTGTCGCGGCCGGCGTGGACGCCGGTGCCAAAGACATAATCGAGCGCCTCCGCCCCATCATGCGCGACGTCGATTGCGTTGGCGAGATTGAGCCGCTTAAAGGCGCGGAGGGTGAGCTTCACGTCGTCGGGATTGTCCTCCACCAGGAGGATGGTCTTCTTGTTCATGGGAGGCGGGAGTTCAGGTCGGCAGGGTGAAGAAGAACGTTGCGCCCTTTCCGGGCGCGGCCTCGGCCCAGATGCGTCCGCCGTGGCGGTGCAGGATGCGTTGCACGGTGGCGAGGCCGATCCCCGTGCCCGGAAATTCGTCCGCCCGGTGGAGCCGCTGGAAGGCGGCAAAGAGCTTTCCCGCATAGGCCATGTCGAACCCGGCCCCGTTGTCGCGCACGAAGAAGACCCGCAGGCCGTCCCGCTCGGTGGCACCGAACTCGATCGACGCCGGCGTCCTGTCCGCCGTGAACTTCCAGGCGTTGCCCAGCAGTTTCTCCAGGGCCACTTGGATCAGGCTTTGATCCGCCCGTGCGGTCAGGCCATTCTCAATAGCGCATTCGACGCGACGGTCCGGATCCCGTTCCTCCAGTTCGCGAACGACCGTCCGCGCCAGTCGGCTCAAATCGGTCTTTTGCAACCGCATTTCGCTGCGCGTGATGCGCGACAGCGTCAGCAGGTCGTCGATCAGCCGGTCCATGCGCCGCGTGGCCGCACACACCCGGTCGAGCGCATCGCGTCCATCCTCGTTGAGCCGCTCCCGCTGGTCCTCCAGCAGGATCCGGCTGAACCCGTCGATGCTCCGCAGCGGCGCGCGCAGGTCGTGCGACACGGAATAGGCAAAGGCCTCCAGTTCCTTGTTGGCGACCGCGAGCTGACCGGCGCGCACCTGGAGTTCCTCGTTGAGGCGCCGGATGCGGTCCTCGGCCTGCTTGCGCTCAGTGATGTCGTCGAAGACCGTATAGACTTCGTGCGGAGCCGTCTCGCCCGGGCGAAACACGGGCACGGCCTGAATGCTGATCCAGCGGTGGGCCTGCTCGCGGGGATTGTAGACGCCCATGATCACGTTCGCCACCGGCCGGCCCGTTTGCAGGGCGACCATCGCCGGGTGCTCCACTCCCGGGAACCGCGACCCGTCCTCGCGGATCGTGCCGTGCTCCTCCCCCACCGACGAACTGCCGAGAAATTCTTCCGGCGTCCGGCCGAGGATCCGCTCGGCGGCGGGATTCATGGAGGTGATCCGGCCCGCCGTGTCCTGGTAGACGACGCCCTGGGGCGTGGTCTCGAAGAGCCGGCGGAATTGCTCCTCCGAATGGCGCAGGGCCGCCTCGGAGCGCATCGTCGCCGTGACATCCGTGAACGCGCCAACCGCGCCACAAAGCGTTCCCGCTTCGTCCCGTAACGGCATGGCGTTGCTCTGGAGGATGGAGACCTGCCCGTCGGGGCGTTCGACCTCCATGAGCCAATCCGAGACGACCTCGCCCCGGCAGGCCCGCTGCATCGGGAGATCCGAGGGGGATAATTCGCGGCCGCCGGCCCCGCGGGCGCGATAGACGGCCGGAGTGTCAGCCGTGAGCGAAAGCTCGCCCCCGGCCGCGACTCCCGTGAGGCGTTCGATGGCGCGATTGCCGCGGATGTGCCGCCCGTCTGCATCCTCGGCCATGGCCAGGCCCACCGGCACGGCGGCGAAGATCGTTTCCAACTCCGCCATCCGACGATTCAGCTCGGCGGTGCGTTCGACGATACGCCGCTCCAGGTCGGCGTTGATCCGGCGGATCTCCTCCTCGGCTAGGCGGTGTTCGGTGACGTCCTGCACGGTGCCGAGCGATCGCACCGGTCGGCCTTCGGCGTCATACTCCGTTTCGCAGCGCTCGTGCACGTACTTGATCCGCCCATCCTTCATCTGCAGGCGGTGGACGATGTCGTAGGGCGTCCGATGCTTCAGCGACTCCGAGTACGCCCGGTCCACGGCCTCGCGGTCCTCGGGATGAATCGCATCCAGGAACGCCTCGTAGGAGGCGGCGAAGGCCTGCGGGTCGAGTTCGAATATCCGGTAGATCTCGTCGGACCACCGCAGGACATTGGCGGGCAGGTCGAGCTCCCAATTTCCGAGACGGGCGATGCGCTGGGCTTCCTGTAGCATCCGTTCGTTCCGGCGGAGCGTCTCCTCGGCCCGTTTCAACCCAGTCACGTCGCGTGCGGCGGCGAAGACGCCCGCCACGTGACCGTTTTCGTGGTGGAAAACCGAGACGTTGTAGAGGACCGGCGTGGTGTGTCCGTCGCGATGCCGCAGCTCCAGCGGGCAGTCGCGGACGGCGCCCTCGCGCAAGGCGCGCTCGCGGGCGGCGCCGGCCTGGTCCGGCTCGGTGAAGTACTCCGCGAAGATCGAGCCGATGAGTTCCTCGCGCTTGCGACCGGTCGCCGTTTCGGCGGCGGCGTTGACATCCGTGATCCTGCCGTCGGCCCCGATCGCCACCAGTGGATCGAGGCTGGCTTCGATCAGCTTCCGAT
>JBJKRV010000061.1:0-4020 GCA_046704465.1 Opitutaceae bacterium
TCGCGCAGTCCGTCGCCCACGAAATTGAAGCACAAGACTGTCACCGCCACCAACACCACGGGAATCAAAAGCCACGGGTAGTTGTCCACCGTCTGGATGCTCAGGCAATCCTGCAGCATCACGCCCCAGCTCACCACGGGTGGCCGCAGCCCCAGGCCCAGAAACGACAGCGACGTCTCGCCCAGGATCATCGCCGGCACGCTGAGCGTCAGGACCACGATGATGTGGCTCGCCATTCCGGGGAGCAGATGCCGGAAGATGATGCGCCGCGGCGACGCGCCGGCCAGCCGGGCGGCGACGGCATAGTCCTCCTCGCGCATGGCGATGAGTTTGCCGCGCACCACGCGCGCCAGGTTGGTCCACCCGAGGAGGCTGAGCACGATCGTGATGGCGAAATAGGTCGCCAGGGGCGACCAGTCCGGCGGCAGCACCGCCCCCAGGGCCAGCCACAGCGGGATCTGGGGGAACGAATTCATGATCTCAATGAAACGCTGGATCAGATTGTCCGTGTGCCCGCCCACGTAGCCGGAAATGCCGCCAATCGTCACCCCGAGCAAAAAGGTGATCGCGATGGCCACCAGGCCGATCGACAGGCTGATCCGCGAACCGAAGATGCTCCGACTGAACAGATCCCGGCCATAGCGGTCCGTCCCGAAAAGAAAAAATGTGGCCTGGGAATCGGACCGTGCCGATGACCATTCAACCCCGAAAAAGTGACGGTCGCCGGGGATCAGGCCCCACAGGCGATAGGGCTGACCCCGGACGAAAAAGCCCAGCGGGACGCGGTGCGCCGGCTCTTCCGTATAGGAAACCTTGAGCGTTATCGGGTCCACCGAACGGCGCATCGCCGGGACGTAAAGCCCGCTGCTCAGTGAGAACCGCGGAATCTGCGGGGGACAATACGCATACGAGACATCGCGCCAGGGGGCCGGATAGGGCGCGAAAAACTCGGCGAACCCCGCCAACACGTAAAAGCCGACAAGGACGAACAAGGCTCCTATCGCCAGGCGATGCCGGGAGAAGCGCCGGCCGATCAACGCCCATTGCGAGGCGGAGCCGACGTCGGACGCCGCCAGCGCCGGTTCCGACGCCGACATCGGATGATCGCTTTCAGGTGGACTGTTCGGGCCGGGATCCATCGGACATAATCTGCATCTTCTTTTCCTCAGGCCACTCCGAACGCCTCCGCCGACTCCGTCCAGAACCGGGTCGCCTCCGCTTCCGACAGGCCGAGAAAGGACGCCGTCCGGCGCACACCCTCCGCCGGCGTCAGGGCCGAACCTGCGAAGCCTTCTCCGCCGGGCTGCCGCACCACTCCATCGGCCCCCACCTCGACGGACAAGTCCCCCAGCGAGTAGCGGCCGGGCGGCGATCCTGCCGCCGCCATGGCGTCCGTGGTGAAGAGCACCTTGCCCGGCGGCTTGGCCCGGAAAAAATTGCGCAACACGTAGGGCGGCAGATGGACGCCGTCCGGGATCAGGCAGGCCGTCAATTCATCGCGGGCCAGGAGCCGCTGGGTCACGTTGTCATGGCGCGGGAGCACGGCCGGGGTTCCGTTGCCCAGGTGGGTGCAGAAACGCGCCCCGGCGGCGATCGCGGCGTCGATCTGTGCCTCGCTGGCATCCGTGTGCCCCAACGACACCCGCACGCCCCGCGCCACCACCTCGGCGATGAAGGCGCCGCTGCCGGGCCATTCCGGCGCCAGCGTGATCAACCGGATGCATCCGCCCGCCGCCGTCTGCAGGCGGTCAAATTCGCCCAGGTCAGGCGCATGCATCGGCCCCGGCGGATGCGCCCCGCAATAGCCGGGCTGCGGCGACAGCCACGGGCCCTCCAGATGGTAACCGGCGATCATCCGGGCGGCGGCCTCATCGTCCGCCCTCAGCTCCTCGAAGCGGCGCAGGCGGGCGCAAAGGCGGTCGCTTTCGTCGGTGATCAAGGTGACGAAGATTCTCCCCGCGCCGTGGGTTCGCAGGGCCGTGACGGCCCGGCGGAGCTGGTCCCGGGTCAGACCGTCCCGCTGAAAATCGACGCCGCCGAAACCGTTGACCTGAAAATCGAACAGGCCGCCGGCGCTCACATTTGGATCAGGGGCGGCAGGTTTCATCGCGTTGCACAATCGACCGCCAGGCCGGCGGCCCGCCCCGCAGAATCGGGGGCGGTCATTTCAGCTGCGCCGCCGACGCCGTATCGAGGAAGATGTGCGCATCGGGATGCCGCTGCAATATCGAGGCGGGCACCAGCGGCGTCACCGGCCCCTTGATCGTGGCGCGGACCGCCTGGGCCTTGCGGTGTTCGGGCGCCGTGATGATGACCGTGTGCGACTTCATGATCTGCCGCACCGACATCGAAATCGCCCGCCGCGGCACATGCTTCAGCTTCGAATACCACCCCTCCCGGAGTTGCTGCCGCCGGCAGGCCTGGTCGAGCGTGACCACCCGATACGGCTCCGCCGTGGTGAAGTCGGCCGGCGGATCGTTGAAGGCCAGGTGGGCGTTTTCGCCGATGCCGGCGAAACACACATCGATGGGATGGCGCCGGATCAGCCGGCCCAGCCGCTGGCACTCCGCCCGGGGATCCTCGTCGCCCGCCACATAATGGAGGGCGCGAAGCGGCCGGGGGAGCCGCCGGTGAAACCGATTCCACAGATAGGCGCGAAAGGACGCGGCATGGGTGATCGGCAGGCCGACATACTCGTCCAGGTGAAAGGCCGTGACCCGCTCCCAGGCGATATCCGGTTCTTTGATCAGGGCGGCGAGCAGATCGAACTGCGATACCCCGGTGGCGATAATGATGTTGGCGCAGCCGCGGGAATCGATCGTCTCCCGCAGGAGTCGGCCGCCCAGGGCGGCGGCGGCCCCTCCGGCTGCGACGCGGGTTTTGCATACGGTGACTTTCATAGACATCGAGGGTAGGTATGGCTCGGGGCCCTCAGCGGACCGGGTCGTGCCTGGATGGCGGGATGGTTCCAATCAAGTTCTCTGCCAAAATGCGATCGGCGGTCATCGGGCTGACTAGATGAGTTCGCTGAGCTTGACCGCACCGGGGCGCAGCGACACCAGGTCCTGCAGGTTGACGGGACGATTCGTGGTGATGGATTCGTTGGCCCCGATCCCGATCAGAATGGACGCCGTCGCCTGCTCGTGACCGGCATGGCGGCCGAAGCGGTCGGTCGATGGCGAACCGGCAAACATATCCTCGGTCATCACCGGATCGGATCCGTTGTGGCTGCCGGGCAACGGCTGCACCCGCACCTCGTAGCTCGGCTTGAAGTGGGGAAAAACCCTGATCGTCTTGCGCGAGCGATCTTCGTCAGTTCGTTGCGCCGGCTCCGCCGCCGGCAGGATGTGCGTGGCCACCGATTCGTGATATTCGATCCGGCCGTGCTCCCCGTCGATTCCGACCCGCATGCCCTCGCGCGGCGAAAAGGCCAGCAGCGAATAGGTGAGCAGCTGGCCCGAGCGATAGCGGACCAGCACGGTCATGTTGTCGTAGATGTCGATCCCCTCCCGGAACACATTCCGGTCCCGGAAATACCCGTCCTCGCCCTCCGCCTTCCGGTACAGGTGGTTCATGTCCGGAGAACTCTCGAGATCGAGACGGAACGGGTCACCGGCCGCCGCCGCCTGGCCCGTGTAGCGTTCGTAGCGCGTCCGCGCCTCCTCGCCGCGCCGGACCGCGTTGGCCCGGCCGTAATAATCCAGGCGCCCGTAGGCAAAGAGCTGGTCCGGGATGCCATCGAGCCACCAGTTGACCACGTCGAAATGGTGGGTCGACTTGTGCACCAGGAGGCCGCCCGAGTTCGCCATGTTGGCGTGCCACCGGCGGAAGTAGTCGGCGCCATGGGCGGTGTTGAGGAGGTACTCCACGTTGACGTGCTTCACCGCCCCGATCGTCCCCTGGAGCAACAGTTCCTTGACCTTGGTGCAATGCGGCGACCACCGGATGTTGAAGGCGACGCGCACCTTGCGCCCCGTTTCCCGCACCGCGTCCAGAATTTCGCCGCACTTGGACGCGTCG
>JBJKRV010000062.1:0-5161 GCA_046704465.1 Opitutaceae bacterium
GTCTTGCCCAATTCCTTGAGATCCGTCCGCGCGTGCTGCATCTCGCTTAGGATCCGGTCGGCGTAGGTCAACAGGTGCTGGCCCGCCGGCGTCAGGCGGGCGCGGCGGCCCAGACGATCAAACAGCCGGACCTCGAGCTCCAGCTCCAGGGACTTGATCGCGTGGCTCACCGCCGACTGGGTGAGAAATAGCTCCCGAGCCGTCTGCGTGAAGCTGCCACATCGCGCAAGCGTGACGAAGGCGAGCAGCTTGCGGCTGTCGAGGATGGGTTTCATGATGAGGCTACGCGAACGCCACTGGTAGAGCAAATCCCGAGCCAGCCTCCGGGCGCTGGTCAAAATTGCGCAACCCGGCCCGAGTTGCCACGTTAGGACCCTGACCGGGCGTGGACGAATGCGGCCCTCCGCACCCGGCCTTTCATCATGACGGCCAACGAGTCGCCTCCCGCATGTCCGTGAGCACCGGCGGATTGGCCCGAACCCGAAGCAACGGACGATCTGCGGCTACGCGTACCGCTCTTCCTTCCAGGGGTCGGCGCTGTTGCTGTAGCCGCGCACCTCCCAGAATCCGAGCTTGTCCTCGGCGAGGAAAGTGATGCCGCGCAGGAACTTTGCACCCTTCCAGGCGTAGAGCTTCGGAATGATCATGCGCGCCGGGCCGCCGTGTTCCCGGGCGAGCGGCCGGCCCTCGAAGTGCGTGGCCACGAGCACGTCGGCCTCGAGGCATTTGTCCAGCGGGACGTTGGTGGAATAGCCGTCGTAGCCGGTGAAATAGACGAAACACGCCTCGGGCTTGGGCGCGGCGAGCTCGTAGAGCGTCGTGAATGCCACCCCGCCCCAGGCGCAGTCGTAGCGGCTCCAGCTCGTCACGCAGTGAAAATCGCTCACGTCCTCGACCTGGGGCAGGGCGTTGAACTGGTCCCAGCTCAGGACCGCCGGCTTCTCCACCAGACCGTCGAGCGTGAGGCTCCAGTCGACGAGCGGCACCTCCGGCTTCACACCGAGATCGAGCACCGGAAAACCGGCCGTGAGCGTCTGGCCCGGCGGCAGGCGGTCGCCCGAAGGCGTGGCGCGCGCGGCGAAGCCGCGGGCCTTTTGCTTTTCGGCCCATCGCTGTTTCGCCGCGATGTATTTTTCCCGGAGCATGGAGGGGCCAAGCTAAGCGGGGTGGCGCCCGGTGCAAGTACGGGCTTGGAGGGGCGGGACGGTCACGAATTGGCGGCCGGCGAGCCGCCCTCCCGCTGCATTTCCGCCACGCGCAGCCGGATGTAGAGGGCCCGTGCGCGTCCGTCGTCGGCGCCGGACTCCGCCAGCGCCCGCGCCCAGAGGCCGGGCTTGAGACGGTTCTGAGCCATCTCCTCCGCGACCCGGTCGAACCAGAGCTGGTCGGCACCGGAAAAGTGCGGCCGCGGAGCGGGCGCGGCGGCTGGCGCCGGCGCTGGTGTCGCCGCCGCCATGGCCGGCACTGGCGTCCGTATCAGTGGCAGCTTCACCGCCGGTGGCGCCCGCAGCGCCGTCTCCACGGCGTCCCGGCGGCGGTGATAATAGATGGCCATGCCGCCCTGGTAAACCAGCGTCACGAGCATGATGGAGACGTAGAGGACGACGAAGAACAGGTGCACGAGCGGCACGATCTGTTTGACGCTGAGGCCAACCTGACCCAACACCGCATCCATGTTCACGCCCGCGTCAGCCATTGTCTGACGCACGTCGGGAATGACCTGATCCTGCAGATAGCCCGGGTCAAAGCTCACCAGGCTTGGCACCGCCCAGGCCCACACGGCCGCCAGCACCACGAGCTGGCTCTTGACCAGCAGTCCCATCCCGTCCGGATCGCGCTGCCGCAGCCGCCGGTACCCCATGATCTCCATGACGCCGCCGACGATGATGAACACGCCCATGCCCAGGCTGAACATGCGGCCGGTTAATAGCTACATGATGAAGCTGTCGACGGCAAAGTTGGCGAGGCTCCAGCCGTTTTTCCGCGAGGGGCGCAGCACGCGACGCAAAATCTCCTCGGGCGGGCGCGGTTTGGCCATGGGCGGTCACCATAGCAGGGAATCGGGCCGGCGCCAATCGCGAGTTGGGCGGAAACCCCTCGGATCGGACGCGGTCGGCAGATGCCCTTGTCTTCTGGGACGGCGCCCGAAAGGCTGGTTGTCCACCGCATGTCCCGCCGCGCCACCTCGTTGCGCCTCGATTTTCCGCCCGAATTGCCGATCCGCGCGCGGGCGGAGCAGATCACGCAGGCCCTGCAGCGGCACCCGGTCCTGATCGTCGCCGGCGAGACGGGCTCGGGCAAAACCACGCAGCTTCCCAAGCTCTGCCTCGCGGCGGGACGGGGCGTGGCCGGCCGGATCGCCTGCACCCAGCCGCGCCGCGTCGCCGCCCTGTCGATCTCGCGCCGCGTGGCCGAGGAACTCGGCGTGCCTTGGGGCGGCGAGGTCGGCTGCAAGATCCGCTTCACCGACCGCACGTCGCCGGCGACGGTGATCAAGTTCCTGACCGACGGCATGCTGCTGGCGGAGTTGCAGGGCGACCCGCGGCTGCGCGAATACGACACGATCATCGTCGACGAGGCGCACGAGCGCTCGCTCAACATCGACTTCCTGCTCGGCCACCTGCGCCAGTTGCGCTTCCAGCGGCCGGAGCTGCGGATCGTGATCACCTCGGCCACGATCGACACCGCCGCGTTCTCCCGCGCCTTCGACGACGCGCCGGTGATCGAGGTGTCGGGGCGCACCTACCCGGTGGAGGTGATCTACGCGCCGCTCGACGAACTGGGATCCGACTCGGCGTCCGATGACGAGCCCACGGCCAAAGCGGAGGCGCTGCACTACGTGGAGGGCGCGGTCGAGGCGGTGAGGCGCCTGGTGCGGGAAAGCCCGGCCGGCGACATCCTCATTTTCATGCCGGCGGAACGGGACATCCGGGAGACCTGCGATCTGCTGGCGGGCCTGCGCCCGACGGGGACCGAGATCATCCCGCTGTTCGGGCGCCTGACCAACGCGGAGCAGCAGCGGGTGTTCGCCCCGACGCCGGCGCGCAAGATCGTGGTGGCGACCAACATCGCGGAAACGTCGCTGACCATCCCCGGCATCCGGTTTGTGGTGGACACGGGTCTGGCGCGCCTCAGCCGCTACGCCGCGCAGGCGCGGACGCGCCGTCTTCCGATCGAGCCCATCGCCCAGAGCAGCGCGGACCAGCGCACGGGTCGGTGCGGCCGGGTCGCCGACGGCGTGTGCGTGCGGCTCTACTCGGAGCGGGATTACCACGAGCGGCCGCGCTTCACCCAGCCGGAGATCCAGCGTTGCAACCTGGCCGACGTCATTCTGCGGATGAAGGTGTTCGGCCTCGGGGACATCGAGCGCTTTCCCTTTCTCAACGCGCCGCCGGCCAAAGCCGTGCGGGCGGGCTATGCGCTGCTGAAGGAGCTGGGGGCCATTGCGGACACGCGAAGCGACGGCAATGCGGAGGCGCGGGAAAGCGGGAAGGCGGAAAACCGGGAGGCTGGGAGAGCGGGAAATCGGGGCGGGGTGGAAGGTGCCGGCGAGGCGATGGGGGGGCGCTGGGAACTCACGCCGGTCGGACGGGAACTGGCGCGATTGCCGGTCGACCCCACGGTGGGGCGGATGATCCTGCAGGCCCGCCATGAAAAGTGCGTGCGCGAGGTGCTGGTGATCGCCGCCGGACTCAGCATCCAGGATCCGCGGGAACGGCCCCTGGACCGGCAGGCGGAGGCGGACGCCGCCCACCGCCGGTTCGCGCATCCGGATTCGGATTTTCTCACCCTGCTCGCCATCTGGGAGGCGTTGCACGGCGATTTCGAACGCATGACGCAGGGCCGGTTGCGCCGCTTCTGCCACGACCATTTTCTCTCGTACACGCGGCTGCGCGAGTGGCGCGACATCCACGATCAACTCGTCGACGTGCTCGAGGAGCGGGACGACTTCAAGTTGACCTCGGTGTGGGACGGGGTTCCCAGAGGCGCCGAACCCGCCGGCACCAGGCGCCCGGCTCCGGGCACCGCGGTCATAACCGAAAACTCCAAACCCAAGACCCAGAGTCCGGTGCTGGCCTTCGGCACGCCCGGCTACCGCGCCATTCACCGCAGCATTCTCGCCGGCCTGCTCGGCAACATCGCTGGCTGGAACGAACAGGCGGGCGCCCACCGGGCGACGCATGACCGCCAGGTGACGCTGTTTCCCGGGTCGGTGCTGTTCGTGAAGCCGTCGGCGAAGAAGACCGGGAGCGGCACCGCGGGGGCGGCTCGGGGCCGGCGTGCCTCCCGCTGGATCATGGCCTCCGAAATCGTCGAGACCACGCGCCTGTATGCGCGCACGGTGGCGCGGCTGGATCCGGTCTGGGCGCTGGACCTCGGAAGTCACCTGCTCAGCGTCAGCCACCTTGATCCGTATTGGGACGCCGAAGCCGGGCGGGTGATGGTCCGCCGCCGGTCGCGCCTCTACGGCCTGGAACTGGAGACGCGCGCCGTGGGCTTCGGCCGGATCGATCCGGTGCGCGCCACGGAGATCTTCATCCGCGAAGGCCTGGTGAACGACACCATCACCTGGCCGCTCGAGTTTCTCGCGCACAACCGCGCGGTGCGGGCCGGAGTGGAGGCATTGCTGACGCGCACCCGCAGCCGCGGCTAACTCAACCTCGACGAGCGGATCTCCCAGTTCTACGCGGCACGGCTGCTGCCGGCGGAAGGCGGTGCGGGGGTCTCGTCGGTGGCCGAGTTGGTCGACCTGGTGCGGGAGCGGGCGCAGGCCGAACCCGCGTTCCTCCGCTTCGAGGCGGAGCACCTGCGCGGTCCGGAGGCGGAGGAATCCGACGCGGCGTCATTTCCGGAGGCACTGCCGTTGGAGAATCGCGTGCTTCCGCTCGATTATGCCTACCGGCCGGGCCAGGAGGAGGACGGCGTCACCGTCACGGTTCCGGCGCGCGAAATGGCGGCGCTGGCGCCGGCCATGCTGGACTGGGCGGTGCCCGGCCACCTCGAGGTCAAGGTTCTCCACTGGCTGAAGGCGCTGCCAACGAGCCAGCGGCGGGCGCTCATACCCCTGGCGGAGACGGCGTGGGTGGCGGCCCGCGCCGCGGCCCAGCTCAACCGGCTGCGCGGCGGGCGGACGTTGCTGACGGAGGCGTTGGCGGAGCAT
>JBJKRV010000063.1:0-4105 GCA_046704465.1 Opitutaceae bacterium
TTGATAGGCGGGCGCTGGTCGACGTAGATGCCGTGCGAGGGGGTGCGGTGGGGGTACTGTTACTCGCCGCGCTCGTGGTTGCGCAGAAGGGCGAAGGCCGCGATGACGTTGAGATCCTCCGCCGCCAGCCCGCCGAAAAGCTGGCAGCAGCGCAGGCTGCTCGCCACGGCGGCGATCTTGAGGTCGGAGGCGCGGGGATTCATGCGGCGGACAATCGTGAAATCGGAAAATCGGTCATCGCCAATCGGTCATTTTGCCGACGCCATCTTTTGCGATTCATGATTACACGATGACCGATTCCACGATCGCCCAGCAAGGATTGTCGTGGCGGGCGATGCGACCCAACCGGCGTCGTCATTCCTTCCAGAAGGACGCCGCCCAGGCGCCGTCGGCCCGGCGCTCGATGCGGCTGGCGAAACCCTCGCTCTTGAGCTTCTCGATCAACGGTGCCGGCATGAACGGCGCCACGATCGTGACTCCCGCGCCCGGGGCGAGCTCGTCGACGCGTCGGCGGATTTCGGAATAGGGTTCCTCGCCCTTGGCCAGCAGGCCGCGAACGTCGAAGGTCTTGAATTTGATGGTGGACATCGGAAGGGAGAAGGGACTGAGGGAGGGTGGGAGTGAAAGTGGCGAGGACAAAACCGCATCCGTCGGCCCTTCACGTGGCGGGCCATCGATGGTCGCCGGTCCGGCTCGTCTGCATAGGTTCATTGCGGGCGAGCCGCCCGCGCTCCCGGTGCGTCGTCCTGCCCGGATTTCGGTTCGCGGATGGTGGTCAGCAACATCGAGAACGCCTCGGTCGCAGACACGGCATGCGGCAGCCCGGGCGGCATGTGCAGCAGGTCGCCGGCCTGCAGCGGCGTCGACTTTCCGGCCAGCGTGAATTCGCACCGTCCGCTCAACACCTGCACCAACGCCCGCGCCGGCGTGGCGTGTTCGGTCAATTGCTGGCCGGCGGCGAAGGCGAACAACGTCACCCGCACCCCGGCCTGGTCGTGCAGGGCGCGGCTGACGATGCCGGCCTCGGAGAACTGCGCCGCCTCGGCCAGCCGGATGACGCCGGCCTGGGTGGAATCAAACAGGGTGGATTTGGACATGGGAACGAGGTTGTTGCCCGCGAAGGAGCCGGCGGCGCAGGCGGCCGGACCCCGCCATTTTGTTCCCCGGCGATGACAGCGGGAATGATCATGTGGTGACGCCCGGACTCTACCTGGTCCCGGGGTGCCGCGCCTTGACCCGGATCAAGCCGCCGCGGCGTCAGCCATGCCAGAGCAGCGCGAGAGCGATCACGAGCGCGCCGCCGAACGCGGCCTCCGCGATGCCGAGCCGGGTCGCCCGCAGCCGCGGCCGGAACGGACCGAGCAGCCAGCATGTTCGGAGCAGGAGCAGGCCGGTCATGACCACCGCGAACCACGGGGCGAGGCCATCCCGCGCCAGCAGCACGCCGGCGCCGACGGCCAGGACCGAGGCCACGAGCGCGGGCACCGCCGATACGGACGCGCCTTTGGTCCGCCGCAGGAACGCGCGCACGGTCATGACCGTGGGCACCGACCGGCATGCCATCACTGCCGCCAAGGCGAGGGCCGGCACCGCGGTCCATCCCGCCACCGCGGCCACGGCGGCCGGCACCACGGCAAAGGCGGACACGCCCGCCAGTTCGGCCGCTTCTTCGCGGGCCTCGTTCCGCGAGTCGAACCAGAGAAACGCCGCCCCGGACGGCAGGGCGAGCAGCAGCGGCCAGAGGCGGACCGGGGCGGACCAGGCCACCGCCAACGCCAGGCCGGCCGTTCCCAGGCCGGCAAAGGAGGCCGCGCAGCCCGCGGCCAGACCGCGCCGCGGATCGGGCTCGCCTCCCAGCAGCAGCTTGAGCGGCCGCCGCAGGAAGAACCCAGACAGAACGGCGATACCCAGCGCCGCCCCGGCCCGTGACGGAGCGGCGATGAGGCCCAACGCCAGGGGTTCCAACGCCAGCGACCAACCTCCATGCTCGCGCGGCAGGAAAACCTTGAGCGCGCGGGACGGGAGCGAGGAAGCCGGCGCCGGGTTCACGGCCGCGGCGTCACCGACCCCTCCGGCGGCGCTTTCACCTTGCCGATGCGCACGGCAAAAACCTCGGGACCGCGCTCCAGGTAGTCCCAGGTGAAGCGGCCCTCGAAGAGGGCGCCGAACTGGTAGTAGAGCGGCACGGGATCGTGGTCGTTCTTCAACACAAAGTAATCGCCCACGGGCAGCGCATCCCATTGGGCCATGATCAGACGGTGCTTGATCGAACAGGGCAGCGGCACGGCGTCGAGGATCTTTCCGGCCGGGATGTCCGAGGTGGCGGTCATTTCGTTGGTGGTGGTGTTCATGATGAGAGCGTGAGGCAATCCTGTGTCACAGCCGGTAACCGAGCGCCTCGCGCCCGTCCGGTGTCAGTCGGTCCGGCGTCCAGGGCGTGTCCTCCTCGATGGAGATGCGCACCGCCTGTGTCGCGCGGGCCGTCAACAGGTCGTCGCACCACTGCAGGATGAGCTGGCGCAGGGGGCAGGCCTGGGCGGTGAACAGCAGCCGGAGCTCAATCAACTCCGGCGTGACCTCGAGGCGGTAGACCAAGCCCAGGTCGACAATATTGAGGCCCAGCTCCGGATCCTGGATTGTCGCGAGCAGTTCCGTCACCTGGTTTTCCGTGAGGGGTGTTTTCATGACAGGGAGGAAGGCTGGATCCGGGCCAGCGCCGGCGCCGCCTCCGGCCGGGCGGGCGTCACCAGGACCATGCGCAGGCCGTTGACCAACAGCAGCGCGGCCGAAAGGAGCAGCAGCGCCGCGCCGCCGCGCAGGAGCGGAGTGGACGACACGAACATGCCGGCGACGAGCAGCGCCACGCCAGCCGCGAAGATCGCGAGTTGTGTTCGCATCCACGCCACACCGGCGATGCCGCGCAGGTTCGGCACCGGCTGCCGGCCAACGAGGCCGCTCCAGCGGTGCAACCAGACAAGGAAGGGGATGATTTTGTACAGGAACGCCTGGATCAGCAGGCTCACTGCGCCGAGAAGAAACAGCGCTCCGTAGGCCTGGACCGCCGGGCTCGCCAGCCCGGCAGATCGCGCGACGGCGACGCCGGCCGCGGCGGCCACCGCCAGCAAGCCGAGGGCGACGACGGCCGTCTTCAACGCCGGATCTAGGGCGCGGCGCGAGCGGGTGCGGACGATCGTGGCCGCCTCGATCAGCCACAGGGCCAGACCGAGGACCAGCAGTGCAATTGCGGCCGGCACGATCCACGCGGCGTGCGGGGCGAGCCACAGGCCCGCACCCCAGAGCACGAGGCCCGACTCCACGGCGACGAACGCGAGCGCGGCGCGACGAGGCGGCGGCTCGGGTGCGACGAGAAACATCGGGAGCAGCCGGCGCCCCGCGCCCATGATCAGGCAGAGGAGCCAGCCGGCGAAGCCGAGGTGGGCATGCAGCTCGAGGAATTCCAGATGGCTCGCGGGCAGGAACGGGTGGGTGAAATTGACCGCCAGCAGCAGGCCGACCGTCGCCGTCAGCAGCAGGTTCACCAGCGCGCCCGCGATCAGCCACGACGTGATGTCGCGCTTCCCGGATCCGACCAGGGTGGCGCCGAGATTGAACACCAGAAGGGCGATGCCGAGCCAGACGACCGCCGCCGCGGCGATGAGCGGCGCGTCGAAGCGCCCGATCCAGAACGCCGCGACCAGGCCGCTCGCGCCGGCGACATAGATCACCAGGTGACCCCACGCCAACCGCGGCCAGCGCAGCGGGGCGTAAAAGACGACCGGCACCAACTGCAGCAGCACGCCGAAGGCGCAGAGATTGATCCAGCCCAGGACGAGCAGATGCGTGATCGCGAGGAGGTGCGGTTTGTCGTAGAATGCGGCCAGGTCCGAGGCCCCCGCAAAAGCCGCCACGCCCGCCAGCAGCAGGAACCCGCCGGCACCCGCGAAATGCGCGAAGACCAAGGTCGGAGACGGCGAATTTGTGGTTTGGACTCCCGGGATCATGGCGCGCCCGTCAGGATGCGTTCACCGCGCGCCAGATCCGGATCTCCCAATGATCCGGGGCAAGCTGCCGCGCGGTGTGCCGCCATCCCTGCGGAGCGATCAGG
>JBJKRV010000064.1:0-3863 GCA_046704465.1 Opitutaceae bacterium
CTCCAGAGGGGATTTCACTCGGGGTGCGCCGAATCCCCTCTGAAAGAGGGGTGGCGCGAAGCGACGGGGTGTGTGCTCTGCCAATAGGCGAGTGCGAAATGTCCGGGCTAGGGCGGATTAAAAAATAGCGTATCCAGCGTTCCGCGCCTGTAGGCCCGCTCGGTGAGCGGGCAACCCGGCCGACGGCCGGGTCTACAGCGGCTACGAATCAATTTAATCCGCTCTAGCCGGCCTCCCGCCTCACGGCTTTATTGGAAAGCCCACGGTCTGAGCGAGAATGATTGTCTGTCCCGCCGGGAGATGGAGCGCCTTTGCCAGCCCGTCCCGTTGAATGGACCCGCGCACGACCGTGGCCAGGCCCGCGGAGGCACAATACAGGTAGACGTTCTGGCTGAGGAACCCGGCTTGCGCGCCGCCGTAAATCAGCCGGTCCTCCCTCGACCCGGCCGCGACCCGGGAGACGTAGACGAGGTTGACCGGTGCGGTCGCCACGAAGGGCTGCGTCCCCGTCTGGGGCCGCAGATCTCCACCCGCGACGGGGACGAGGCGATGCGCCCCGGCCTCGTATCGGTACGCTCCGTCCGACCGCACGACGTAGACATCCATCTCCTGTCGGTTCATCGCGGACGGGGCGGTGCGCTTGCCGGAGTCGGGACGACTCACACCCCAGGCGGCCCAAAGGAGATTGGACAGGATCTGGGGCGGCAGCGATTCGGGAGCGAATTCGCGTTGCGATCGGCGTTCGCCCAGCGCCTGCATCAACGGCATCCCGCCGTCGGTCTGTGGAGGCGGCAGAGTCACGGGACTTGCTGCCTGCGCCAGGAGGGCGCCGGAGAGCACGAGAAGAGTGAATGGAAGAGCTGGTGATTTCATGGCTGGATTCTCCGGCCGCGAGGCTAGTGCGGTCGGCCTCCCGACACCAGACTCTTGCACCCGGCGACCGCCCGGGCCGTTTGCGGATGCGGAACATCCAAGTATAGTCGAGGTCGCAGAGGCGCCGACCGCCAAAGGATTCATGCCACCAAAGGAAGCCTGCTCCCGATTCGTCCGTTCTTTTCTCCAAATTGCGGCGGTGGCGGCGGTGCTGGGCGCAGGCTCCCTGGCGCCGCACGCGCAGGCCCAAACGGTGATGCCGGCGGAGGGCACGGCTGCCGCCAGCCAAGCGGGGCCCGCGGACGCGAGCACGTCGATCCGGCCGGACCATCTCTGGACGAAGGCTTACCTGAAGCTGCTTTGGGACGACACCGGCGCGGTCCTGACTTCGCCGGCGCGCTGGGACGAGGGTGACTGGATCGACGCCGGCCTCGCGGGAGCGGCGATCGGCGGCTCGGCGGCGTTCGACAAGACGGTCAAGGACAACGTCCAGTCCCACCGCAGCCCCGGCGAGGATCGCTTCATGAAGCAGTGGCAGAATTTCGGGAGAGTCTGGGCCTTCGGGGTGCTGGGGGTTTTCGAGACTTGGGGCGAGCTCGGCGGCAACACGAAAGCCAAAGCCGTGGCGATGGACGGACTCACCGCCAGCATCATCGGGCCGGGCATCATCGGCAGTACCCTCAAGGAGGTGGTCGGACGGGTTCGCCCCCCCCAGGAGACGCGGACCTTCGATTTCAAGCCTTTCAGCGGCAACAAATCCTTCCCCTCCGGCGACGCGTTCGAGGCCTTCACTGTGGCGACGGCGATCTCGGAGCATTATCCGGCCTGGTGGGTCCAGACGCTGAGCTATGGAGGCGCCGGGCTCGTCGGTTACGCGCGCCTGGAACAGAATGGGCACCACCTGAGCGACGTGGTGGCGGGCGCCATTCTCGGCTATGCAGTCACCCGCGAGGTCATCCATCGCGACGACCAGCCGGATTCAAACCGGTTGAGCTGGGTCCCGTACGCAAACGGGACGAGTGAGGGCGTGGTCTTCTACAAATCCTTCTAGGCCGCCCCGCTCCAGATTGACGACGGGAGGTGGAGGCGCCCGGGCAGCCGAACGCGGCATCGCCACCCGGCAGTTCCCCTGACGGACGTTAAAAGCTAAGTTGGTTCGCGTAGGTGGACCGCTCCGAGGCCGAAGCAAGTTCCAGCCATTTCGAGACCGTCCAGAGATTGCTGGAGCTGAAGTTGGCCAACGACTCGTCGTAGTGAAAGACGCTGTTGCCCGTCACGGCGATCGTGTTCCCAACCACCGCTCCCAGGACCTGACCGCTGCTGCCGCCCCCGGATAGGCTGACGGCGGCATTGGGTGCGTAGACGACGCCGCTGAGGACGCCGTTGCCGGCAATGCTGATATTCTGCTCGCCGCTGGTGGAGACGTCGCTCGATGGCCGGGTGCCGTAGAGCTGGAAGGAGTCGGGCTGGTTGGGGGCGTTGGTGGAGGAGAGCGTCTCGGTCGGGTCGTAACTGCCGTTGACGATGCCGTTGCCGCCGATGGAGACGTCTCCCGCGGTATAGAGCGCCAGGGTGGATCCCTTGGCGATCGAAATGCCGGCGTTGCCCGACACGCTCACGACGCTCCCGGACGAGTTGGTGACGACCAGGACGACATTGGAAGCGGTGGCGCCGCCGATGGACAGGGTGGCGCCGCTGCCGCTGAGGCTGATGCTGGGAACCGAGTAGTAGTATTTGCCGTCGGCGGCCGGGCTGTCGCCCGCGCGCGGCAGGCTGGTGGTGGCGTTGATGGCGCCGATGGGATAACCGCTGGTCGCGGGTACGGTGACGTCGGGAAAGCTCGTGGTGAAATCGTAGGTGACGTGGGTGGTGTCGATGGTGCCGTTGGGCGTGCCGTACGGGCCGACCAGGCCGTTCGGCCCGACGGAGATCCCGCTGAGCGAACTGCTGCCGATGGCGGCGTAGCCGTAGATGTTGGCATTGCTCACACTGACGGAGTCGACCTGGACGGACGTGCTGCCGACCTTGCCCGCCGCTTCGGCCACGGAGGAGGAGTACGGAACATAGGTCCCCGCGGTGTTGGACGGATTGGAGTTCCAGCTGTCCACCTCGGCATTGTTGCCGCTGAAGGTGATCGTGCTTTTGGCCACCAGCCCGTTGTTGAAATACGAATCGCGCTTCGAGTAGACCTCGGCCTCCTTGGTCAAAGTGCTGCCGTCGCCGAGGGTGATGATGGCTTTGGCGACGATCTGCGGGTTGGCCACGCTGTCATCGACCCACACCTTGACCTGCCCCTTCACGTTTCCCGGATAGGTGTAGTACCCCGGCGATCCGGTCGGGAACGTGCCCTGCCACTGGTTGGGATAGGTGCTGCCGCGGGCCGTGAAACCGCCGCCCGTCCAGTTGTTCTGGTTCAGGCTCCACATGGCTTGTTCGAGACCCATGTCGGCCAGGTCCATCGCCGCGTTGCCATAGAAGGAACGCTGAGAGAGCCGGTACGAGGTCACACTGACATCCAGGTAACTGGCGAGCGAGATGGCGATGATCACGGCGAGGATCATGGCGATGACCAGGACCGAACCGCGGCGGGAGTTGGATGGGTTCACGGGAAGAAATGTGACGGGGGCTGGCGCGGGATCATTGGGAGGCGTCCCGGCAAGGCCTTCCGAAAGGTGTCGAAGGCGACTGCGCGGGTCCGTGGTTCCGGTGCGCGCAGCGCCGCGCCCGCCTCGTAGTCCGCTGCTGGGGGAATTCGATGGGCATGAGTATGATCATGGCTTGTCCGTGCCGCTAGGGTGCCAGGGAGGCAGGGGCCGGCTTGAGCAGGGCGTGCACCATCTTCAGCAGCGCATCGACTGCGAACGGCTTGGACAACAGTTGCTTGATGGGAAGCGCCCGGATGGCCTTCAACGACGCTTCGGTGCCGAGGCCGCTCATGACCACGATCTTTGCCCCGGGGTTGAGATTGAGGAGGGCGCGCACCACATCCT
>JBJKRV010000065.1:0-6917 GCA_046704465.1 Opitutaceae bacterium
TGTGGCTGCCGACCATGGTCGTGCAGGTGCTGATCGTCATGGCCGGCGTGTCCTACCTCTACCGTTCCACGGTGCTGGGCCGGCGGTTGCTGGCCACCGGCAGCAACGCCGAGGCGGCGCGCCTGTCGGGCATCGACACGCGGCGCATGATCGTGGCGGCGCACGTGCTCTCCGGCGCCTTCTGCGCGCTCGCGGCCATCATGTGGGCCTCATGGTCCGGCAACGCCGCGCCCGAGACCGGCGACAACTGGCTGATCATCTCCTTCGCCGTTGCCATCATCGGCGGCACCGGCCTGAAGGGCAGCCTGATCTCCCCCCTGGGCATCATCATGGGCGGGATCATCTTCAAGCTCATCCAATACTGCCTCGTGATCCTGAAGATCAACGACAGCTACTCCAACACCCTGCTCGGCGCGCTGATCCTGCTGGCCATCCTGGTCGACCGCGCGCGCGAGCATCTCGAGGCGAAACGCGGAAGTACGGCATGAAAACCATCGGCAGGTTCCTGCTGGCTCTGTTGGGCGCGTCCATCGTCCGCGCCGCCCCGGCCCCGGCGTCGTTCGCCACCCCGCTGGACGAGGTCACCGCCGCATTCCGGCCCTACCGCACCGACCGGGCCGCGCTCTCCCCGGACGGCCACTACCTGGCCTACTCGGTGCGCGAAGGGACGAGCCTCGCGGTCTGGGTCGTCGAGGTCGACCACCCGGCGGTGAACACCGTCCGCGTGACCGTGGCCACCGATGCCACCTCCACCCCGATGCTGACCAACGCGCGGGAGAAGACGCCGGCGCGGATCCTGTGGATGGAGTGGGTGACGCCGACCCGGCTGGTCGTGGAGACGAACCGGAGCTACGCCTTCGCCACCGGCAACGCTTGGAGCAGTTGTCCGAATGTGATCGTCGCCTTCGATCCGGACGGCCGGCACGCCCGCACGCTGGTGACGCCGCAGGACGTTGCCGAGTGGACGGCCAATTCCGGCGCCCTGCCGCCGGCGTCGAACAACCCCAGCCTGGTCCCCACGCCGCCGGCGACCGGCACGTCGCCGGAATTGGCGCCCGCCACCAGGCCGCGCTCCCCCAACGCCTGGGACTACGTGCCCGGCAAACCGGACTCGTTGCTCGTGCTCACCGATGGGATCGCTCGGCCGGATGGCGAGACGGCCTACGGCCGCTACCGGGTGAACGTGGACACCGGCGCGGTCCATTTTCTCGGCGACGAACTTGTGGACGCCAATCAGCGCCCGTATTTTGACCGGCAGGGAAGGTTGCGCCTGACGCTGCCCGATTCCGCGCGCATTCCGTTCCCGCATCGCTTCGTGTACGAGACGGCCGGCGGCTTCACCGGCCGCAAGACCTTGGACCAGGTCGCCGGCCTCAAGACGGGGCCCGGTTTCTCGGTGTCGCCGGCCGACTTTTTCGGCGAGCGGGCGGTGCCCGTGGGTTTCGACGACAATCCGGAGATCCTGTTTTACGCCTCCAACCTCGGCCGGGACACCTATGGGATCTACCGGCTCGACCTGAAGACAGGCCGCTCGCGTTTCGAGACCGCCGATCCGACGTATGACCTGATCGGTCCGCTGCCGGAAATCCCGTCGATCGAGAGCACGCTGGCCATCAATCCGGGCGACGACCAATCGGCCGCCGCGCCCACCATGACCGGCGCAGTCGCCCAGCCGGACAATCCGGCGCTCGGCACTTTCGCGGCGGCGACCGGACTCGGAGGCGGGGCGTCGGGCCAGCCGGCGAGCAACGCCGCGTCGGGTCCGCTGGGCGGCACCTCGGTCTCGAGCCTGGCCGGCGGCACCGCGACGTCGGTGCCGATCCCCACGCCCGTGGCGCCGGAGACGCCGCTGCCATCCCGGTCGGACGTGCTGGTGCGGGATCCCTATACCCGACAACTGATCGGCATCCGCTATCAGGGGAAGCTGGACACCACCCGTTGGCTCGAGCCGGCATGGCAGCAGGTGCAGGACGAACTCGAGGCGGCCCTGCCGGGCAAGAGCGTGCGGATTGAGGAGTGGGACCGCAGCGGCCGCCGATTCCTGGTCCTGGCCTACGGTCCGGCGGACCCGGGCGCCTTCTATGTCTTTGACCGGCAGACCAACCACCTGTCGGAGTTCGTGCGCCGCGCGCCCTGGCTCGCCGCCGAGAAGGCGCATCGGGTGATGGACTTTTCGTTCGCCAATCCGGCGGGCGGCCGGATCACGGGCACGATCACGTTCCCGGACTTTTTCCGGATCAAGCCGGTGCCGCTGGTGGTGCTCTGCCCGCCCACGCCCTGGGCGCGCGTCCCGGCCGGGTATGAGCCGGAGGCGCAGGCGCTGGCCGATCTCGGGTTTGCGGTGGTCCGGTATGACGGGCGCGGAGCCTGGGGCTTCGGCCGCGCGTCGCGGGAGGCATTTCTGACATCCCATGAACGGGCGGAGGTCGGCGATCTCGTCACACTGGTCGCGCGGCTGGCGAAGGAGTACATCATCGATCCGCGCCACGTGGCGCTCGTCGGCAGCGGGCTCGGCGGCTTCCTCGCGCTGCGGGCGATGCAGCTGGAACCGGATCATTTCCGGTGCGCCGTGGCCCTCAACGCCCCGGTGGATCTGGCCGCGTGGCTGAAGGAGGTGCACTGGACCAGCGACGACGTGGCGCCGGCGTTGATCCGCGCCGCGCTCGGAAGCGAGGCGGATCTGAAGGCCGCGCCGCTGGTGCGCGATCCCGGGTCCGTCGGCCGTCCGGTGATGTTGCTCTGCTATCCGGGCGAGCCCGGACAGGAGCGCAACCTGACTTATCTCGATGCCCGGAATTTCGCGGCCGCGGTGCGGCGGCACGGCCAGACTGTCGAGTGGGTGGATTTGGACGACGACTTCATGCAGGGATTGCCCGCCGCCGAGGCGCAGGCGTTCGGCCGGATTGGGGATTTTCTCAACGCCAACTTGTACGACTTCAAGGTGAAGGTCGGCGTGCCCGTGGTACGCGGGCACGGCACCCGGCGGCCCGGGACCTGAGATTTCATGAAAGCGCATCCTCAATCCAATCTCGACCGCACGTGGCGGCCGGTCGCCCGCTGCCGCGTCGTGTTCGCGGCCGCGAGCTGCCTGGGCGCCGTCGTGGCCTTCGCCCGTCCGCCGTCGTCCGACACGCAGCCGTGGCACAGCCTCGCGACCGGCCGCACCCTGCAGCTGACGGCGGAGGCGCCGACGAAGGGCGGGATCGATCAGCCGCTGCCGCTGATCATCTACCTGGAAAACCTGGCCGCCCCGCGGGTCGGCACCGACAGCGACGCCGCGATCATTCGCGATTTTCGCGCCCATGGCTACCTGGTGGCGACGCTCGACTACCGGCACGACCCGCGGGCGCGCGTGCCGTACCTGAACCTCGACCTGAACCGCCTGCGCGAAGATGTCTTCTACCGCCGGCTGCTGCCGGACTACCAGATCGACCCCGCGCACGTGTACATCGTGCCGTCCGGCAGCCGGCTGATGCGCCGGGTGGTATTCTATGATGAGCCCGGACGAACCCTGGCGATGGACATCATCTATCCGTCCCACCCGGCGCAGCCGGTCGGCGCCGTGATCGAGTTCTCCTGCGACAACGTCCACCGGATGGGCAACGCCTCGCTCGCGATCTGCAGCGACACGATCCTCGAGGGCGAGGCCACGGAAGGCCTGGCCGTGGCCATGGCCGACCACCCGGTGCCGCCGCCGTACAAGGGGATCGACCCCATGCCGCTGTGTGCCTGGGCGATCAAGGCGGCGGTGCGGACCTTGCGGTCGGAGGCGCCGCGGCTTCATCTCAACGGGCGGATCGTGCCGGTCGGTTTCTCCCGCGGCAGCGGCATGGCGCTGATGCTGGTGACGACCGCCGACCTGCCGCAGTTCGACGGGCATGGGGAGCATCCCGGGGTCAGCAGCTCCGTCCAGGGGGCGGTGGTCATGTCGGGCCGTTTCACCTACCTGAAGCTCCTGGCCCACGATCACATGCTGCCGCGCTACGCCAAAGCCTGGGGAGCCCGCAACACCCACCTCGACATCTGGCGCGACGAGGGCGCACTGGATTACCTCCACTATGCCACCGTCCCGCTCTTTCTGACGATCAACTGCGCCGAGGGGCGGGACGCACTCTACCAGATGGTCGTGCTGCGCCAGCGGCTCGCCGAGCTGGGCAACGACACGATCTTCATGATGGATCCGCAACCGCGCGGGCACAAGGTGACGCTGGTGCCCGGCATCCTCGCGCGGATGAACGCCTACCTTCAGCGCCGCCTGACCCCCGCTTGTTCCGCAGATGAATGATACGGCCTTTTCGTCCCGCGGTCACGGCGTCAGCCGACGCGACTTTCTTCACCGCGGCGCCCTGCTCGCCACCGGCCTGCTGGCCTCGCCCCGCCGGCTCTGGGCGGCCGGAGGGGATTCCGCCCTGGCGCGCATCCGTGCGCTGCGCTACCCGATCGGCGTTTGCGACTGGATGATTCTCAAACGCCAGAAACTGGGCGCGTTCCCGCTCGCCGAAGCCATCGGCGCCGACGGCGTTGAGGTCGACATGGGCGGGCTCGGTTCGCGACCGACATTCAATGACCAGCTCATCGACCCGGCGGTGCGCCGGCGGTTTCTCGACGCTTCCCGGGAGTCGGGCGTCGCCATCTGCTCGCTGGCGATGTCGGCCTTCTACGCCCAGTCGTTCGCGGAACGTCCCGGCGTCGGGCGGATGGTCCAGGACTGCATCGACCTGATGGGAAAGATGAACGTCCGGGTGTCCTTCCTGCCGCTCGGCGTGCGCGGCGACCTGGTGAAGCATCCGGAGCTGCGTCCGGCCATCGTGGCGCGCCTGAAGGACGCCGGTGCCCGCGCCGCGGCCGCGGGCGTCGTCATCGGCGTCGAGACCGCACTCGATGCGGCCGGGGAGCGCGGCCTGCTGGAGGAGATCGGCTCGCCCGGCATCCGCAGCTATTTCAACTTCTCCAACGTGCTGCAGAACGGCCGCGACCTGGAGCACGAGCTGCGCACCCTCGGCCGCGAGTGGATCTGCCAGATCCATTGCACCGACCAGGACGGCGTCTGGCTGCAGAACGACCCCAAGATCGATCTGCACCGCGTCAAGCGGACGCTCGACGGCATGGACTGGCGCGGCTGGCTGGTGATGGAACGCTCGCGCGACGCGCACCGGGCACACGACGTGAAGTGGAACTACGGCGCCAACGCCCGCTATTTGAAGTCGATCTTCCAGGCGACGTGAGCCGGTGCGCCGCCGCCGTCACTCCACTTCGAGCGTATCCAAATACACCGCGGTGGCACCGATTGTCGTGAGGCGGATCCGGTAGGTGCCGGCGTTCAGGCTCGAGTGAGTGCGGGTGCGGAAGGTGCCCCAAGCGAGGGGCCGGCCGGTGGCGGGGAGCGTGACCGGGTCAGTGCGCAGGACCCGGCCGTCGGGACCGATGAGCGACAACGTCATCGGCAGCGCCGCGCCGGTGGCCGTGGCATAGCGCACGTCGAGCCCGTAGCGGGCACCGATGCCGACCTTCACGGTCCACTCGAAATGGCTGCCGGCCGGACCCGAGCGCCAGGCATGGCCCGCGGCATTCCCGGGCGCCTCGACCAAAGCGCCGCCGGAAAATACGGCGTCGGCGGGTGTGTAGGTGGTCGCCGGACGCACGGGGCGGACGATCACGAGGTACATCGCCGCCGGCCGACCGCCGGCGAGCGTGCCGTCCGGGCCGAGCGCCACGCGATCGCCGGGCGCGAACCTCCGCTTGAGGAGTCGATAATGGCCAACGGTGCGACTGCTGGTCGCCAACGTCCATGGGACGGCGGTCCAACTGCGCAACCACGCCGGCGACTCGTTGATCCGGGCGTCCAGTGCCACGTAGACTTCGACCGGGGAATTGACACCGAAGCTGACCCCCGTGCCATCGGTGTCGTCGCGTCCGGCCTGGATCCAGTCGCACTCGGTCAGTGCGGGCGGCAGGCTCGTGAAGGTCGCAACGCCGTGGAGGTAGGGCTCCTCGCCGTTGCGCAGGCCGCCGACGGCGCGCCAGTTCCGGCCCGGGGCCGTGAAGTCGACGATGCTTTGTGGCGGTGCCGGCGGTCTTCGCCGGATTGCGAGGACGGAGTACATCGCGCCGGGCCGTTCCGTTTCGTCGGCGCCGCCGAGCGTCACGCGCGCGCCGGCGGCGAACGAGCGGCGGAAGAGCTCGAAATCGGTCAGGCCGCCGACGTTGCTGACGATCCGTCCGGGCAACGCGGCCCAGGCGCGCAGCCACGCGGGGACGGTTGCGCGCGGGTCCCAGGCCACGTACACGTCGGCCGCCGCGTTCAGGGTGAAGCGGAGCAGCGCCGGGCCGGCGTAGGTGCGCGCGGCGTCGGGCGTGCGGATCCAGTGGGCGTCGATCAGGGACCAGGGGAGGCGGGAGAAATCGCCGGGCAGGTCGCTGAATTGCGGGTCGCCGGTGTCGAGATGCGTGCGGACGACGAAGCCGGCGGCGGCGACACCCGAGGCGACCTGCAAATCGTCGATGAGCGGCAACGGCGGTGGCGGCCGCCGCAAGGCCGGATGGGCGCTGGAAATGGCGATGGCGGAAATGACGGCCTGGCCGGCGGCGACCCGGGGGAATGAGATTTCGATCCGGCCGTCACGCACGTCCACCGGCAGGATCTTCCGGATCGCACAGGCCCGGCCGGCCTCCTGCCACAGGTCGAGGTTGCGCAGGCGGGTGCGGCCGTTGATGGCCACGTCGAACTGACGCCAGCCGGTGCAGTTGAGGCCGCCGCCGGTGCCGTACCACGGCTCGATGAAGAAGAGGGACACGTCGTAGTCGCCGTCGGGCACCGCGAAGCGGTAGCGCAGTTGGTCGCGGCCGTACCGGAAGGTCTGGAAGAGCGCCCCGTCGGCCGTGCCGGTGACGGGATCGTAGATCTGACGCTGGCTGCC
>JBJKRV010000066.1:0-2676 GCA_046704465.1 Opitutaceae bacterium
ATGGAGTCGAGGTCGAAGCGGGAGTTGCCGAACAGGGGTTCGTCGTCGAGGATGTCCTCCGGCCGCACATCCTTGAGGCGGAGGGTTTCGACGATCAGTCGTTTGAGGCGAAGCGCGAGGGCGTCGGACATGGATCAGGAAGGGCGGCGCAGCACGTGGCAGACATTGCTGCCGCCGAAGCCGCTGCTGTTGTTGAGCACGAGACGCGGGCGTTCGTCAAGCGAGGCGCGCGGCAGGTTGAGCGGCGCGGAGTCCGCATCGGGTTCCTCGAGGTGGGCGGCGCCGGGAATCAGGCCCTCGTCGATGGCGAGGGCGCAGAATGCCGCCTCCATGAGGCCCGAAAGGGAGAGCCCGTGCCCGGTCAGGGCCTTGGTGCTGCTCACCGGCGGATGCGCCCCGCCCGTGAACACGGCGCGGAGGGCGAGCGCCTCCGACCGGTCGCCCTGCAGCGTGGACGTGGCGTGGGCGTTGACGTAGTCGAAGTCGGCCGGGGTCACGCCGGCGTCGGCCAGCGCCCGTTCCATGGCGGCGCGCAGGCCGGCCCCCTCCGGATGGGCGATGGCGACGCTGTGGCCGTCGCCCGCCTGGCCCCAACCCGCGAGTTCGGCGAGGATCCGGGCCCCGCGGCGCCGCGCCACGCCCGCCTCCTCGACGACCATGGCGACGGCCCCGCCGGTGCCGACAAAACCGTCGCGGCGCCGGTCGAACGGCCGCGAGGCGGTGTCGGGATCGGGATTGACCGACAGCGCGCGCAGGGTGGCAAAGGGCAGGATGCTCTCGGCCGTCATGTCCTCCGCGCCGACCACCAGCATGCGCTGCTGGCGCCCGAGGCGGATCTCGTCCATGGCGTAGCCGAGCGCATGGCTCGAGGACGTGCAGGCCGACACAAAGCCGCAGACCGCGCCCTGGATGTGGTAGTGGGCGGCGAAGTTGAAGTTGAGCGTGCCGGCGATGGAACTGACGACTCCCATCGGGTTGCCGCGCTCTCCCCGGGCGGCCTGCATCTGTCGCAGGAAATGGCCGAGCATGAAGGGCGATCCGGCCGAGGCGCAGAACAGGCCGGTGTCCGGAGCGGAGACGTCGGCGGCGCCCAGCCCGGCGTCGGCCAGGGCCTGTTGCAGGGCGCACTCTGCGTAGACGCCGTGCGGAGCCAGACCGCGCAGCAATTCGGGGGCGATGGTGAATTGCGGCGGCCACCGCCAGTCGCGCCAGTTGGGGGTGGGAAAGGAGAAGCCCTTGATCGTGCCCGCCACCTTCACGGGCACGTTGGGATTGTCCATGAACTCGTAGCGTTCAAAGCCGTGGCGCAGTTCGCGCAGGCTGCGTCCCACGGCGGCCCGGTCATTGCCAATGCTGACGATGAAACCCAGGCCGGTGATGACGGGCAGCGACGGCATGCGGCTTCGGGTCAGGCGACCCGGTCGGATATCTTTCGGCGCACAAAACCGCGAAGGTCGTCGATGGTCCGGACCAGCATCAGTTCCTCGTTGGAGATGGTGATGCCAAACAGGTCCTCGACGAAAAAGACGACCTCGGTGATGGCCAGCGAGTCAAAGCCCAGGCCGTCGATCAGCGCGGTGTCGCCGGGATAGGCGGCCAGATCGGGCGCGGGTTTGCGCGGGAAGAAATCGGCCAGGATGGCAAAAATCACGATGTCGAGTTCCTCCGCGCCGGCTCCCGACTGGAAACGCCAGTAGGCCGCCCGGGCCGGCTCGGGGAGGTGCCGGAGCTTTTCGCGGGCGTCAGGCGTGGCGGCGGTGGCGCTGGGAGCGGGGTCCATGGCTGGAGGAACGAGGGCTAACGCGTGACAGGGTGAAGGCGCGGGAGACGGGCTGGCAAAGCCAAAGTGCGCATCTCATCCTTTGATTGCCGAATATTCACTGAAAAGTCCCAGCAGGCGCTGGCGCGCCACCGCGGAGAACCCGGCGCCGCGCAACTCGGCGAGGACGGCCTCGGGCGGCACACAGGCGTCCATGGTCTCCCAGAAATAGGTCATCATTTCCCCGGTGCGTCGGGCGCGGGAGAATAGGCGCGCCAGGCGGGGGTAGATGGTCCGGAAGTAGAGGCGGAAGAGGAAGCCGCCGATGCGTCCGGTCGGTTTGGTGACCTCGAGAATGAGCACGCGCCCTCCGGGCCGGAGCACCCGGTGGAATTCGGTGAAGGTCACGCCGAGGTCGGCCACGTGGCGGAGCGCGTAGCCCATGGTGAGGAAATCGAACGACTGGTCGGGAAACGGCATGGCTTCGGCGCGGCCCTGCACAAAGCGCGCCGGCACCTTCTGGCGGGCCACCCGCAGCATCCCCTCGCTGAGATCGATGCCGGTGATGTTCTCGGCCGACCCGAGAATGCGGGCCGCCGCGGTCGTCATCAGGCCCGTGCCGCACGCGACGTCGAGCACGGCCATGCCCGGCTTCAGTCCGTGGCGTTCCTGGGCCCAGCGCCGGTAGAATGCGCCCGAATGGAGGAATCCCCAGTCGACCACGGAATCGTAGTCCTTCGCGCCGGCGTCGAACAACTCCTGCACGTAGGCCTCCTTGTCCTCGGTTCGGACATAGTGCGTCGTCAATGGCGGATGCGGAGTCATGGGGGTGCCGGGCTCCGGCCTGACCTGCCCGGTGGAGCCTAGAAAATACGTCCGCACCCGCCCGCCAAGGTTATTCTCTCGGGATCTTGGGG
>JBJKRV010000067.1:0-3132 GCA_046704465.1 Opitutaceae bacterium
GGCCCCGTGGCCGCCTCGGCGTACAAGCTGCTCGCCGGGCGCACCTACGAGACCGTCATCGTGCTGGGCCCGAGCCATTACGCGGAGTTGCGCGCCGGTTCGGTGACCAACGCGGATGTGTTCCGCACGCCGTTGGGGGACGTGCCGATTTCGCCCCTGGCACGGCGGCTGGCTGCGACCGCTCCGTTCGCCCTTGAACCCGCCTGCTTCGTGATGCGACCGGATTGGTGGCGACAGGCGTCGCACCCGGCTCCCAAGATTGATGACGCCGACACCTGGGAGCACTCGGTCGAGGTCGAGGTGCCTTTCCTCCAGCGCACCCTGGGCCAATTCCAGCTCGTCCCGGTGGTCTGCGGCGAAATCGACCCCAGGCGAGCGGCGGCCGCGCTGGAGCGCGTCGTGGACGACCGCACGCTGATCGTGGTCAGCTCGGACCTGAGTCATTATCATCCGTATGCCGAGACAAAGGAGCTCGACCGCCGCACGGTGGAGGCGATCTGTCGCCTCGATCCGGACGCGATCCGCGACGACGACGCCTGCGGTCACACCCCGATCCGCACCCTCCTTTACCTCGCCCGGCAACGCGGCTGGAGGGCGCTTCTCCTGGACGCCCGCAACAGCGGCGACACCTCGGGCGACAAATCGCGCGTGGTCGGGTACGCCGCCATCGCCTTCTATGCGCCGGCCGCTCCCCGCGCCCGGTTCGACGCGGCCGAGCGCCGGTTCCTGCTCGAGCTTGCCCGCCGGAGCGTGCGTCAGGCCGCAGCCAACGGGCGGGCGCCGGCCGTCGCGGGCGACAGCCTCGACCCGCGTCTCGCCGCCGACGGCGCCTGCTTCGTGACGCTGACCAAGCGCGGCGACCTCCGCGGCTGCATCGGGAACCTCGCGCCGGCGGGGCCGCTGTACCGCATGGTCATCGAGAACGCCCGCAACGCCGCGCTTCGCGACCCAAGATTTCGTCCGGTGACCCCGAGCGAGGTGGACGCCCTGGAGATCGAGATCAGCGTGCTCACCCGGCCGCAACCCCTGTTCTTCAGCTCGCCGGACGATCTGCTCCACCGCCTCCGACCTGGCATCGACGGCGTCGTGCTCCAGATGCGGGATGGCAGCGCCACCTACCTGCCCCAGGTCTGGGAACAGATTCCCGACAAGGTCGAATTTCTCAACAGCCTGGCCGAGAAGGCCGGATGCCCGGCGTCGGCCTGGCGCCAGCCGGACACCGTCGTTTTGACCTACCAGGTCGAGTCGTTCAAGGAATCGGATCTCACACCGCCCGCGAACGCCGATCGAGAATGACGCCCGTCGGCCCGGGTGCCGCTCCCTTCCGGGCGGACCTCCGGCCGATTCCGGCGAATTCTGCGACCATCAGTGAGCGCCCACGGTGAAAAGGATGACATCATGCCTGTCGCCCGCTCGACGCCCGGACGCGACCGCCTCGTCGTGATTGCGGCAACCGGCGCCGTCGGCGCGTCGGCCGTGATGACCCAACTCGCGCTGATGCGCGAGCTGCTCGGCGTCTTCTCGGGCAACGAACTGGTGTTCGGCATCTGCCTCGGCAATTGGCTTCTGCTCACCGGACTCGGCACGTGGCTGGGGGGCATCGTCGCCCGCCGTGGCGGACTCCGCACTTTTGTCGCCGGCCTGATCGCCATCGCCATCATCCCGCTCTTTCAAGTCGTCGCCGTGCGGGCGCTGCGCGACCCGGTGTATGGCGCCGGCACCACGGTCGGCGTCGGTGGCACCGTGCTGGGCAGCCTGGTCATCCTGCTGCCATTCTGCCTGGTGTCGGGCGCCCTGCTGACGCTGGCCTGCGCCTGCCTGGCGCGGACGAATCCGCCTGCCTCTGGAGAGTCCGACGGCGCGGCCGGCATCGTGGGCCGGGTGTATCTCGCCGATGCCCTCGGCGGCGCGGCCGGCGGCGCCCTCTTCAGTCTGGTGTTGGTGCGCTGGCTCGATCACTTCGCGCTGCTTTCGGCTCCCGCGTTCCTGATCCTTCTGCTGGCCGGTCTGCTGTCGTGGCGCCACCGCGCCTGGTTCCTGCTGGAGACCGCCGGCGTCGTGGCGGCGGGCCTGGCGGTGCACCTCGTGCTGGTCGACGCCGACTTCGTGTCCACGGCCCTGCAGCATCCCCGCGAAGCCCTCATGTTCCGGGGCAACTCGCCCTATGGGCGTCTGATCGTCGGCGACCGCGCCGGTCTGCTCACCTTCTATGAAAATGGCGTTCCCGTCGCCGTCACCGAGAATTCCGGCCGCGTCGAGGAGGCGGTCCTGTACGCGTTGAGCCAGCGCCCCGGGGCGCGCCGCATCCTGCTCATCGGCGGCGGCGTGGGCGGCGATGCGCGCGAACTCCTGCGCGCCGATCCCAAGGCGCGTATCACCTACGTCGAGCTGGATCCGATGGTGATCGCCGCCGGCCGGCGCCTCCTGCCGGCAAACCTCGACGACCCCCGGATCGAGACGGTGGCGACGGATGCGCGGCGTCTCGTGCGGCGCACCGCCGATCGCTTCGATTTGGTGATCGTCGACCTCCCTGATCCGTCGACCGCCCAGCTCAATCGCTATTTCACCCGGCAATTCTTCCGCGAGACGCGCCGCATCCTGAACCCGGGCGGCGTCCTCGCCTTCGGCCTCGCCCGGTATGGCAATTATGTCAGCCCGGCGCTGGGCCGGATGCTCGCCTGCGTGCACCGGACGCTCGCGCCCGTCTTTCCCCACGTGCTCCTGATCCCGGGCGGCCGCATCTATTTCCTCGCCTCCGATGCGCCGCTGACGCTGGACGTAAGCGCACGCCTCGCCGCCCGGGGAGTGCAGCCGGTGCTTGTGAACCGCCATTACCTCGACGCCACGCTTGCGCCCGACCGGTTGGCCGATCTGGCCCGGGCGGTGGCGCAACCCGCCGCGATCAACACCGACCACGATCCGGTGCTCTATTATTATCACCTGCGCCACTGGCTGGACCAGTTCGCCACGCAGGGCACACTTCCGGGCGGCCTCCTGGGCCTCGCGCTGGCGGTGTACCTGTTCAGCCTGGGCCCGGTGTCGCGCGCCATCTTTGCGGCCGGCTTTGCGGCGTCGGGACTCGAGGTCGTGATCCTGCTGGTCTTTCAGGTCCTGTACGGCTCGCTCTACCGC
>JBJKRV010000068.1:0-14360 GCA_046704465.1 Opitutaceae bacterium
TAGGTGCCCCCATCGCGTCCGCTCCGGTCGCGGCCCCGTCCGGCAAGCCCCGCCGCTTGAGGCGGTTCCGACGCGCCGGACGTTCCGCTGGCCGGAGGTGCGCAGCCGGCCTACAATATTTTCCCGCGGAAATCGTCTACCGCTGCAATGGAAGCGGCGGACGAAGCGCCCGAATTCATGAACACCGACCGGACGAGTCGTGTGGCCCGGATCGTAAAGGAGTCCGGCCGGCGCCTGCTGCGGTTCATCCGTGCCCGGGTTCCGAGCGAAGCCGACGCCGAGGACATCCTGCAGGACGTCTGGCAGCAGTTGGTGGCGGCCATCGAGGACGGACCGATCGAGCAGGTCGGCGCCTGGCTCACCACCGTCGCGCGCCACCGCATCATCGACCGTTACCGGAAGCCCCGGGAGACCTCGCTGGACGCCCTGGCGGCCGGGGCGGAGGACGACACGTGGACGGAGCTGTCCGGCCACCTCGCGAGCGATGAGGGAACGCCGCCGGCCGAGTATGTGCGTCACTTGTTCTGGGAGCAGTTGTACGCCGCGCTGGCGGAACTGCCGGCCGAGCAACGACAGGTGTTCGTCTGGCACGAACTCGAAGGCCTGTCGTACCAGGACATGGCCGCGCTCACCGGGGAGAACCTGAACACCCTGCTCGCCCGCAAGCGTTATGCCGTGCAGCGCCTTCGCCGCCGCCTCGCTCCGCTCCTCGAGGAATTTCCCCTCTAGCCCACCCGTTTCACCATGAATCATCCATCCCGACGCAAATATCTCCTCCTCATTCCGCTGGTTGTGCTCGCCGTCGCGGCCGTGTTCACGTTCGGGGTTTACGCCCTGTGGAACCACGTCCTGGTGGCAGTGCTCGGCGTGAAGGTCATCACCTTCTGGCAGGCGCTCGGCCTGCTGGTCCTCGCCCGGATCCTGTTCGGCGGATTTCCCGGCCGGCGGCGCGGGCCCTTCGGCCCGTTCTGGCGGCGCCGCTGGATGATGAAGCGCTGGCAGTCGATGACGCCAGAACAGCGGGAGCATTGGCGCGCGGAGATGCGCGCCCGCTTCGGCGCCTGGCCGCGTCCGCCCTGGTGCGATGACACGCCGGCCGGTGGGGAGACACCCGGCGGCACGGCCCCGGCGTGACCCGCCGACTGAGGCGCGTCGCCGCGCCCGTGGTCCTACAGGGCGGTCAGCTTCCGGATCAAGGGACCGTGCAGCGCGGCGACGTGTTGCATCGCGGAGAGCACGACATCCAACGCCAGCTTGTCCGCCAGTAAGCCCGAGGAGACCTTCTTGCGGGCGGTCTCGGTCAACTTGAGCACCTTGGCGCCCACGGGGCGGCGTTCGGTGCTGACGGACGCGGTCGTCTCGCCACCGTGCGATGACGCCGTCCGTCCAACGCCTTCATCTGAAGGAAGAAGCATGGGCAGTTCGCGCCCGACGGGCCGCGATCCCTTTCCGGCCATCCAGTCCGGATTTGCGGATTTCGCGTGCAGCGATCCGGGTTTTCTGATCTAGATAGACCCTTTCAACATTGTGCAGACGCTCGGGGGATTGAAGCAGTCAGTATGTAGTTCTGCCTTCGACGGCGGTGCCGGCCAGGAGCCCATTTTGCGCGCCCGGCTGGAACACACCGACCGACTACCCCCGCCCCGGGCCGACCGTTGCCACGGAGTGATTGGGCGTTTACTCGATGCAAGAAACCAGGGACGAACCGCCGGCTGAGTGTCAGACAGACCTCGCGGCGGAGGACACGGAACCGGAACAACGGCGGAGTGCGGGCCACCCGCCGGCCATCACGCCGGTTTCCAAGCCGGATTTCGAGGCCCAATCGGTCGCGGCGATCGCGCAGGCGCTGGACACGCGGACCGACACCGGCCTCGATGCACCGGCGGTGGCGGCCCGGCAGGCGCGCTTCGGCTTCAACGAGATTCCGGAGGAGAAGCAGTCCTCGCTCCTCCTGTTCCTGAAGAAATTCTGGGGCCTCACCTCCTGGATGCTGGAGGTCACCGTGGTGCTGTCGGTCCTGCTCCACCACCTGCTCAGCGCCTCCCTGATCGCCGCCCTGCTGCTGCTGAATGCGATCCTCAGCTTCTTCCAACAGAAACGCTCCAACGAGGTGGTGGAGGCGCTCAAGCGCAAACTGGCGGTGCGCACCCGCACCCTGCGCGACGGCCGGTGGGGGCTGGTGCCCGCCCGCGAGCTGACCATCGGCGACATCGTGCGCCTGCGGGCCGGCGATTTCGTGCCGGCGGACGCCAAGATCTTCGCCGGCGCCATCGGCGTGGACCAATCGGCCCTCACCGGCGAGTCCCACCTCGCCCAGAAGGCGGTCGGCGAGGTGATCTATTCGGGCTCGGTGATCAAGAATGGCGAATGCAACGCCATCGTGGGCTACGTCGGGCGCGACACCTACTTCGGCAAGACCACCGAACTGGTCTCCTTTGCCAAGCCCCGCCTCAACATCGAGGAGATGATCTCCAAGGTGGTCCAGCTCCTGATGGTCATCGTGGTCGGCTCGCTGGCGGTCACCGCCGCCGTCTCGTACTACCGCGGCGCCAGCCTCCTGCACCTGCTGCCCGTGATCCTCATCCTGCTGGTCTCGGCCATCCCGGTCGCCCTGCCGGCGATGTTCACGGTGAGCATGGCCCTCGGTTCGCAGGAGCTCTCCAAGAAGGGCATCCTCGTCACCCGCCTCAACGCCTCGGAGGACGTGGCCTCGATGACCACGCTGTGCGCGGACAAGACCGGCACGATCACCGTCAACCAGTTGTCCCTGGCCGACGCCTGGCTGGCGCCGGGTTTCGCCGCGGAGGACCTCTACCGCTGGGGCGCGCTGGCCAGCCTCGAGGCCAACAAGGATCCGATCGACCTGGCGTTCATCCACAAGGCCCGCGAGCAGGCCGTCGAATTCGCCGGCTACCGGCAGACCGACTTCGTGCCGTTCGACCCCAGCACACGCAAGACGGAGGCGACCGTCGAGCATGCGGGGAAACGCGTTCAGGTGGTGAAGGGCGCCTACCCGGTGATCCGCGCCCTGTGCGCGCCGGCGGCGGCCGGCGAGGTGCAGGCCTGCGAGGAGACCATCGACCGGTGGGCCGAGAAGGGGTATCGGGCGATCGCCGTGGCCCTGGCCGACGATGACGCCACGCGGTTCGTCGGCCTCGCGGCCCTCTACGACCCGCCGCGGACCACGTCCAAGACCTTCATCCAGGAACTGCGGGATCTGGGCGTCTCGATCAAGATGCTGACGGGCGACGCCAAACCCATCGCCCGCGAAATCGCCCGCGAGGTGGGTATCGGCGAGAACATCCATCAGCCGGAAACCATCCGGGCCGCGATCCAGCGCGAGGATCCGCGGGCCTATGAGATCGTGAGCCAGGCGGACGGGTTCAGCGAAGTGCTGCCGGAAGACAAGTTCATCATCGTCAAAACGCTCCAGAAGAACCGGGAGATCGTCGGCATGACTGGCGACGGCGTGAACGATGCCGGCGCGCTCAAGCAGGCCGAGGTCGGCATCGCCGTGAGCAACGCCACCGACATCGCCAAGAAGGCGGCCAGCGTGGTCCTGACCGAGGAGGGCCTGGGCAACATCGTCAACCTGATCAAGATGGGGCGCATCATCCATCACCGGGTGCTGAACTGGATCCTGAACAAGATCGTCAAGACCTTCCAAACCGTGGTCTTTGTCTGCGTGGCCTACCTGCTGACGGGCCGGTACATGGTCACCGCCCTGGAGATGGCGCTGCTGCTCTTCATCCTGGATTTTGTCACCATCTCGTTCTCCACCGATCACGTGAAGTGGAGCCGGCGTCCCGAGGTGTTCGCCATCAAGGGGCTGGTGTGGATCGGCATCATCCTGGGCATTCTGGTGGTGCTGGAGTCCCTCGGTCTCTTCTACCTGGCCGACCGGTACTACCATATCACCGCCCAGTCGGCCGAGCTGCACAGCTTCGGATTCGCGCTCCTGTTCTTCTCGAACGTCTGTACCGTGTTCCTCATTCGCGAACGCGGGCATTTGTGGGAGTCGGCGCCGAGCAAGCCGCTGCTCTGGGCCATGGGCCTGGATTCCGTGGTCGTCTTCCTCCTGCTCGCGTACGGCTGGATCGTGGCGCCCCTGCCCGTGAGCCTGCTCTGGCTGCTCATCGGCTATCTGGTGGCGGCCACCGTCATCAACGACTACGTCAAGGTCGCCGTCCTCCGCCTCCAGCGGGTGGCTCCCTTCGAACTCAGCACCGAATTCGAACGCCTGGTCCGCCGGCTTTCACCGCTCCGCGTGTGGTGGGGCTTCAAGGATCACAACCGCTGACGTCATGCCGCCGCTCCTTCTCACGTCCTGGCGCCCGCCGTCCCCCGTCACCACCCCGGGCGGGTTGCCAGCACCGCGTCCCTCTCCTAAAACACGTCGAACACCATGACTGCGCAGCCGACCAAACTCTCCCAAGCCCTGGCCCAGGTCGTGGGGGAAACGCCGGATTACCGGTTCCATTTTCTTACCGAGCTGCTGAAAGGTCCGGTCGACACGGACCCCGAAGGCCGCCGGCTCGGCCGGGTGAAGGACCTGGTTGTGCAGCTCGCCACCCCCTACCCGAAGGTGACCGGACTGCTCATCGACCACGGTTGGGGGAAGCCGCACGGGTTTCTGCCCTGGGAAAGGGTCAGCCGGATCGTGCCCCCGTCAGTCGTCGTGTCGCTGCGTCCGGACGATCCGCCCTACCGTCCCTACGAGGACCAGCCCGGCCGGATTCTGCTGAACGAGCACCTGATGGGGCAGACCATTCTCGATATCGACGGCCGCAACACCAAGGTCGTTCGCGACCTGCACCTCCTCGAGTCGAAGGGTCGGATGCTGCTCGTGCACGCCGACCTCTCGTCCCGGGGTTTCCTCGACCGGATCGGCTGGGGCCAGGCCCGGCGGAAGAAGGAACAACTGGTATCCTGGCGCGTGTTCCGGCCCCTCACCGTCGAGGGGGCGGCGACCGACACGGTCATGCTGACGGTCACGCGCAAGCAGGCCCGCTACCTGCCGGGCGACGATCTGGCCGCGGCGCTGGAGGAGTTGAAGCGCCAGGAGCGGGCTGCGGCGGCCGGCGTATCAGGTCCCAGGGAGGGGATCACGGTTTCCACCGACTACGTCGCCGTCGCGGACGACATATCCGCGGGCGAACTGCTCAAATCGCTGCGCACCGCGACTCACCATCCCGACCACGTCTCATGCGTTTTTGTGACAGCCCCGGATCATACGCTGCGCGGCGTGGTCGATCTCGGCGCCCTCGTGCTCGCGGCCGATGACGCCGCCGTCGGGACTCTCATGGCCCCGCCGGCCGCCACGGTGAATGCCAGCGACGGCCGGTCCCATGTGGAGGCGGCCTTCAGCCGCTCCGGCACGCGCCTCCTGCCCGTGCTGGACGTCCAGGGCCGCCTGGTCGGCGTGGTCAGCCGGTCGGACTTCGCGCGCTGACCGCCGCGGGCGAATCGACCGCGATCACGACGAAGCCGCCGGCTCCGGCAGTCGGACCGTGACCGGCTGTCCGTCGACGCCCGACGCCTCGACCGTGCCCGAGGCGGTGACGAGTTCGACCACGACCTTGCGGGCCGGACGGGCCCGCCGGCCTTCGACGTGCGTCACCGAGACGGTGACCTTGTCGCCCGTTCGCACGGCTCCGTAGGTCGTCAGCAGATAATCGCCCTTTTGGTAACCGTAGCCGTTGCCGGCGTCCTCGTAGAGCTGCCCGGTGGCGCGGCCCTGTTCGTCGAGGCAGACCAGCAGCGTGAGCGGAGCGAGGGACTTTTCCGTCGTGTTCTGGATCACGCGGCCGAGCGGAATGATGGCCCCGCCGCGGATCTTCAGCGTGGCCTGGACGGTGTGCGCCGCGTCATCGCCGGGGATCAGCGACACCGGCCGCCAGATGCCGCCGGGCAGGTGGGGATCCCTGGCCCACTGCGGCACGACCAGCAGGTTGCGACCGACGAGGAATGCCTGGTCCTCCGTGCGCAGCGTCGGGTCGCGCGGGTCGGCGAAGAACACCGGGCGCATGACCGGAAGACCGTCGATCGAGCTTTCGTGGAAGAGCGTGTAATAATACGGCAGCAGGCGGTAGCGCCGCTCCAGGGCCACGCGCGCAACGGCCTCCACCTCCGGTCCGAACGACCACGGCTCCTTCTGCGGAGCGCCTTTCACGCAATGGGCGCGGCAGAAGGGAAAGAACGCGCCCATCGCGACCCAGTTCGCCCACAGGTTGCCGGTCGCGGTGCCGTCAAAGCCGCCCAGATCCGGGCCGTTGAACGGCTGGCCGGAGAGGCCCAGGTTCAGCGTCATCGGGATCGACATCTTCAGGTCCTGCCAGGTCGAGGCGTTGTCGCCCGTCCACGTCGCCGCATACCGCTGGCCCCCGAGGAAGTTCGAGCGGGTGAGCACGAAGGGACGCTTGTCCGGGTTGGCCTCGGCGATGCCCTCGCGCGTCGCCCGCACCATCAGCATGCCATAGACATTGTGGTATTCCGCGTGCGGGCCGGGCGGCAGGCCGCCGCCGCCGCGGTGCCAGTTGAGCCGCGGCATGGTCTTGCCCGGCACGTTGAAGACGGAGGGCTCGTTCATGTCGTTCCAGACGCCGTCGACGCCCTCGGCCATGAACTTCCGGTAGAGGCCCGCCCACCACGCCCGAGTCTGCGGCCGCGTGAAATCGGGAAACACGCATTCGCCCGGCCAGACGTCGCCGTGGTAGTCGGCGCCGAAGGCGTTGTGCACCCACACGTCGGCCTTCGTGCCGGACTGGTAGACGAAGTAGTTCGGGTCAACCTTCACCCCGGGATCGATCATCCAGACGGCCTTGAAGCCGCGCGCGTGGAGGTAGGCATTGAGACCGCGCGGATCCGGAAAGCCCTTCGGATCGAACGTGAACACGCGGAATCCGTTCATGTAGTCGATGTCCATCCAGATGACATCGCAGGGGATCTTCCGCGCGCGGAACCCGTCGGCGATTTCCTTCACCCGCGACGCCGGGTAATAGGACCAGCGGCACTGCTGGTAGCCGAGGGCCCACTCCGGCGGCAGCGGCATCTTCCCGGTCAGGTCCGCCAGGGCGGTCATCACGGCCTGCGGCGAGTCGCGGTCGATCACAATGATCGGAAAGGACGGTCCCTCGCTGGTGAACTCGATGTGCCCGGCGAGGTCGATCCGGGTCTCCCAGGTCGTGTCGGCGATCACGCCGAAGGCGGTTCCGTCCGGCCGCACCGCCAGCACCCACGGGTGCGACTGGTACAGCCGCCGGCCTCCGTAATCGCGGTAGGTGAAGTTGTCCGTGTTCCAGAGGGTGATGGCGCGGCCGTTGCGCAGCAGCGGGCCGGTGACCTCGCCCGTGCCGTAGAGGCTCGTGCCCGCCGGGATCGGAATGACCGCCCGGGTATCCCGCGCGCTGAAGGAGAACGCCGGCGCCTCCGGCCACGCCGCCGGCAGCGGCCCGGTGATCCGGGGTTGCGCGACCAGGCACAGCGACGGCGGGAGCCGGTTCAGCGGCAGGTCGGCCGGCAGGAACAGCGCGATCCGGTCACCCATCAGCCCCGCCTGCCCCGTGGCGCGCGGCGCGAACGCCGCCGGCTCGGCGCCGAAGCCCTGCCCCGCGAAGGCGAGAAGCAGCACGAGATATGACACACCAGATCGCAGAGGTCTCATGGAGAAGATGGGTTTTGGGCGATCAACCCCTGTCCAATTCGCTGCAGAATCGCAACCATGCACTCGGATGATTAATCACCGCAGAGATGGGAAGAGCGCAGAGCAAATCCCACCCAAGTGATTTTCGCTGCTTTTGAATTTTCACCGCGTTAGGCAGAGGCGTGAACATCGACAAAGACAACCAGCTCACGAAGCTGGCGATTGGCGCCGCCATCGCCGTGCACCGCCAACTCGGACCCGGCCTCGACGAAATCGCGTATGAGGAGGCTCTGGACATCAAATTGGACGCCTTGGGCGTACCACATGCGCGTCAATTGGCGATGCCTCTCGTCTATAAGGGGGTTCCGCTCGAATGCGGCTACCGCCTGGACGTTTTGGTCGATAAGCGACTGCCGTTGGAGCTGAAGGCCACCGAATCCGTCCTGCCAATCCACGAAGCGCAATTGCTGACCTATATGCGCCTCGGACGGTGGCCGCTCGGGCTGCTGATCAACTTCGATGTGCCGGTGCTCAAGGATGGAGTCCGCCGGCGGGTGCTGACGCGGCCGCCCGTCAACCCGAACGAATCTCCGACCGTACCGTCCGGGAAGGTCGGCCCACTTTCTTACGACCTCATTGCCGCAGCCCTTGATGTCCGCCGGGCGCTTGGCCCGGGGTTGCTGCGCAGCGCCTACGAGGAATGCCTCTGCCACGAATTGGGTCTCCGACGAATTCCATTCGCACGCCGACATCGAACATCACTCCACTTCGAAGGACGAAAGTTGTCGTGCGATGCCGAGGTGCCGCTCGTCGTCGCCGGCCAGATCCCGGTATTTTGTGTCAGCGTGGCGGCGCTGTCGAAATTGCATGAAAGCCGCCTCCTCGCCCGACTGCGTCAGGCGGATTGGTCGCATGGCTTTCTGATCAATTTCAATGCTCCCTTGCTGAGCAGTGGCATTCGCCGGCTGACCTGCAAATAGGCCCCCTCTGCGCTCTTCCCGTCTCTGCGGTGTCAGCTCCATGGAAGCCCATCAATCCGACTTTCCGTCGGGCTTGAATCCCATCGCCCTGAGGGCGCGGGGGATCTCCGGGTTGCTCATGAAGCATTTCCAGACCAGCCCCGTGCGGTAGTTCTCGATCATCACGGTGATCGGCGCCTGATCGAGCGCCATGTAGACCGGTTCGTACCAGTCCTCCGTCGGGTTGAAGCTGTCGTGGAACCCGAAGATGCCCCACACCTTCGACCCGAGATCGCGATAGTAGTGCTTCAGCGCGGCCATCGACGCCTCCGGCGTGTACGGCATGCAGCCCAGCGCCGCCATGACGCTGATCGTGCCGTTGTCGTCGCGCGGCTGCGGTTGTCCGCCGCCGGCATTGATCCCGGCCGAAATGCCCCAGCAGTCGGGCCCGTAGCCGACGTAGTGCCGCGGGTTGGCGATGCAGTACGCGCGGTTGATGAGCGCCAGGGCGCGGTTGTTCTCAAAATAATCTGTGAAGCGGTCGTGCAGGCCGCGCGGGTCGAAGCCCATGAACGAGAACTGGGTGAAGAACAGGTCCCCGCCGGGGCCCTCCCCGACATCGAGCTTGATGCCGTAATAGCTGTGCCCGTTCACGTAGTGGTCGCCCTGCGTCGTCCGGCTCCAACCCTGCCGGTAATGCACCTGCAACGGGGACGTGCCTTCCCAGCCGTTCTCGAACATCGAGGCGGGGACCGGATGCGTGGGCGAGGCGATGGCCAGCAGATAGGCCATCATTGTCTCGTTCCAGCCGACCAGCGGGTGGTGGATGTGGAAACCGTAGTCCGGCGACCAATGCCAGTAGAGGACCGGGCTGTCGGGGGTGCGGCGGTACCAGCTCCAGTCCACGCCGTGCCAGAGTTGCGTGATCGTGTCGCGGATCTCGCGCTCGGCGGCCGTGTCGCGGTCAAAATACTGCCGCGCCGCGAGCAGGCCCTGCATCATGAACGACGTCTCCACCAGGTCGCCGCCATCGTCGTACTTGCCGAAGAGCGGAATCACGTGGCCGGTGCGGCCGTTGAGGTAATGCGGCCACGCCCCGTGAAACCGGTCGGCGCGGGACAGAAAGTGGACGATCTTCAGCATCCGCTCGTCCGCCTGCTCCCGGGTGACGAAATGCCGCTCCGTCGCCACGATCAGCGCCATCACGCCGAAGCCGTTGCCGCCGACCGCGATCAGATCCGGATCGCCCGGCAACACTTCCGGCGCCAGTCCCGCCACCGGATTAGCGCCCTCCCAGTAATAGCGGAAGCACGCCTCCTGCACCATCGTGAGCAGCTGGTCGTCGGTCATCGGGTGCGTTGTGCCGTCCGCGACCGGCGAGGGGGCCGACTCGTTGCCGGCGAGATCGACCGCGGTCACCCGGTAATACGCCTGGCGGCCGGGCGCGCCCACAAAATCCTCCCAGCGCGTCCACTGCCGCTGCTGGGTGGCGATCGGCTCGAAGGTCCGGCCGTCCCAGGAACGATAGATGCGGTAGGCGAGCAGGTCGGAGGCGTGGCTGGGCTGCCAGCTCACGTCGAAATGGCGCTCCCAGCCGTGAACCGTCACCGCGCCGGGCACCGGCGGCGGCGTGGCGTCGTCCAGATCGGCGTTGCGCACCTGGAAATCGTCGAGGTAAAGCGTGTGCTCCCGGTCGTCGTCCAGCCCCTGCATGAAGGTGACATTGACGATGTCGGCGGGCTTGAAGCGATCCTCACCCGTGCTCTGATACAGCGCCGCGCGCAGCACGGAGAACGGCAGGCGCACGAGCACCCATTTGCCCGCGGGGATGCTTTCATTCCCGCGCACCAGCGTTGTCGCCGGCGTGCCCGCGCCGTCGCCATCCTGCACGAAGAGGCGCGGCGAATTGGCCTCGGTGATCTCCGAATCCGCGTAGCACCAGAACGTGAGGGCGTCGCCCTCGAACCGGAACGTTCGGGCGTAACCGTGGGGGACCTGCAGCGACATCTGCCAGTCGCCGCCCGGTGCGGACCGCCAGTGCAGCCGCAGGCCGTTCGGCGGACTGACGAAATGACTCGTCTCGACGGGGAACCGGCCGTGGCTCGTCTCGAGCGTGCTGGGCGCGACCACCGAACTGCGGCTGAAATAGTAGCCGCCGCCGGTGACGCTGTTGTCGAAGATGACGTGCTGATCGTAGTAGGGCACCCGTGCCAAAGCGGGGATCGCGGCGGCCAGGCCGGCAAATAGGAATGTCAGACGGAGGGGGTTCATAAATCGGGATCAGTCGGTGCCGGCCGTAACCGTGAAGGGCGCGGACTCCGGCCCGGCGTAAAGCAGGATCTCCCCCGGTTCCAGGATCCGGCGGCCCTCGGCGTCCGGATAGGACAGGTCGCGCGCCGGATCGATTTCGAAGCGGAACACCCGGCTGGCCCCGGCGGCCACCGGCGCCGACTCGAAGTGTTTCAGTTGGCGCAGCGGTCGGGTGATGCGGGCAATCGGATCGCGGATGAACCAGAGCACGGTCTCGATGCCGTCGCGCTGCCCGGTGTTGGTGACGGTGACCTCGGCCGTGAGCGTATGTCCGGGGCTCACGGTCGGCGCGGACAGGCGGATCGGGCTGAAGGCAAACGTCGTGTAACTCAGCCCGTGGCCGAAGTCATAGAGCGGTGTGGTCGGGATGTCCTGATAGGCGCCCTGCGTGCCGGTGCGGGCCCGGGGTCGCATGTTGTGGTAGATGGGAATCTGACCGGCGGAACGCGGCCAGGTGACGGACAGCCGGCCGCTCGGATTCGCGCGGCCCAGCAACAGGTCGGCCGCCGCCGCGCCGCCCCTCGTGCCGGGCTGCCAGAGCATGAGGATCGCCGCCATCTTTGGCTCGAGTGCCGTCAGGTTCACCGGCCGACCGGACACCAGCAACAGCACGACCGGTTTGCCCGTCGCCGCCACGGCGAGTCCCAGCTCCTCCTGCAGTCCCGGCAGGCGCAGCGTGGAACGCGAGGCGTTCTCTCCGCTCATCCACGCCGCCTCGCCCAGGCACAACACCACCACGTCCGACTCGCGCGCGAGCTTCACCGCCGCCGGAATGTCCGCCCCGGCGCCACCTTCGATCGGGCAGCCGGCCGCCACCTGCAGCGTCACGCCGGCGGGCAGGCGTTCGCGCAGGCCCGCCTCGATGCTGGTGGCCTCGGCCGGGCGGCCCTGAGCCGACCAGCAGCCGAGCAGGTCGGCCTGGTCGCTGGCCAGGGGCCCGATCAGCGCGATCCGGTGCACATCCGGCCCCAGCGGCAACACGCCCGAGTTCTTCAGCAGCACGCTCGAGCGCACCGCGAATTCCTCGGCCAGGGCGAGCTGGTCCGGCGTGGGAGCCGCGCCGGTCAGCGGCGACGGCTTCACCAACGGATGTTCGAACAGGCCGCGCTCAAACTTCACGCGCAGAATCCGGCCCACCGCCTCGTCCACTGCCGTGAGCGGCACGCGGTGTTCCGCCACCAGCCGGCCCAATTCCTTGCGATACAGTCCGTCGGCCATGTCCATGTCCACGCCGGCCGACAGCGCCTTCTGCACCGCACCGGCCCCGTCGGCGGCATAGCCCTGTTGCACGAGTTGCTCGACCGCGTTCCAGTCCGAGACGACGAAACCGTCGAAACCCCAGCGACGCCGCAGCACTTCGGTGAGCGTGTACGGGTTGGCGCTGGCCGGCACGCCGTCCAGATCGTTGAAGGCGCTCATCACCGTGAGGGCCCCCGCCCGGATCCCGGCGTGGAACGGCGGCAGGTGCATTTCCCACAGCGTCTGGTGCGAAATCTCGGTGTAGCTGTAGTCGCGCCCGCCTTCCGACGCCCCGTAGCCCACATAGTGCTTGAGGCAGGCCGCGATTCCGTCGGGCCCCTCCTGGAAGCCGGTCACCGCCGCGGCGGCAAACACGCTGGCGGCATACGGCGACTCGCCGAAGGTCTCGGCGATCCGGCCCCAGCGCGGATCGACGCAGTGGTCGACCATGGCTGCAAACGTCCAGTCGAGTCCGTCCGCCCGGGCGCCGGCCGCCGCCGAATGGCAGGCGCGGCGGAGCAGGTCGGGGTCCCAGGCGCAGGCCTCCGCCAGGGGAATGGGAAAAATCGTCCGGTAGCCGTGGATGACATCGTAGCCGAAGATGATCGGAATCCCCAGCCGGGTCTCCTCGACCGCCTGGCGCTGCAGTTCATTGCGCAGGGTCAGGTCGCCGGCGATGATGAACGAACCGTAGGTGGGCCGCAGCTCGCCGGCATGCGCCGCCAGATTGTTGGGATTCGTGTCGCCCACGGAGCGCTGGGTGAGCTGGTCGATCTTCTCCTCGAGCGTCAGACGCGAGAGCAGATCGGACACGCGCTGCCCGACCGGCAGGTCGGCGCGGCGATAGGGGAGAATGTCTTCAGGCATGGCAAAGGTGACGGCCGCAAGAAAGAGCAGGCTGGCTGGAACGAGGCGGTTCATGGCTGCCTCACAAGTCGATTTCGATGGCGTTGCCGGTTTCCCGCAGCATTTCCTGCAGGGCGGTCCGCGGGACGGCAAGTCCACCGGGACGATAAGGGTTGGCCTCGCGGTGGAACGCCTCGGGGCGCACGCCATTCACCGTCACCGCGCGCGGCGCGAAGCTTCCCGCGCCCACCCGGTAGTGCAGCTCCACCGGGCGGCCCAACACCGTGGCGGACGCCGTCAGCCCGTCGAGGCTCGCCGGCAGGACCGGATCGAACACCACGGTGTCGAACGACTCGCGCAGTCCGAGCAGGCAGGCGCGGACGGCGTGCACGAACAATCCCGGCCCGCTCGAATACAACCGCCAGCCGCCGCGGACGGCCACCCGGCCGTCCCGCAACTCGGACCACCGCTCCGCCGCCTCGTAGCGATCGGCGAAGTCCGCGTCGGAGCTGGAGAAATAGACGTTGCTCTGGCGGGGCACCGCCTGCGGCACGATCGCGGCCAGCCCGACCGGGTTGACCACCTGCAACGCCGTCCACAGCCCCTCCGCCTCCCCCACCCGCGCCAGCGCCTCGGCATAGCGCAGATGCGCGTGCACATACTGAAGCCCGATCTCGCGGCCGACGTTGGCCGCGGACTCGGCCCGGCGGAACAGCCGTTCGCAGCCGCCGCGATACGGCGCGGGTTCGCTCATCAGCCGGACGCCGTCCGCGTAGTGCAGCTCGGTCGCGATGATCTGCAGGTGGCGCCCCGCCTCCTCCGGCGTGAACAGTCCGGCCAGGATCGACCGGGTCATCGGCAGCAGCCGGTAGCGGATGCCCGTGACCGCGTCGTCGGGATGCAGCAACGGACGGGCGCCGCCATCCGGGTCCATGACCAGAAACCCGGCCACGACGCCGCCCGGCATGAGCCGCGCGGCAAAATCGCGCCGCATGTCGTCGCAGAGGCGGTCGAGGGCGGCCGCCCGATCCGCATTGCCGGCGCGGCGGCAGACGCCCGCGAGCTGGCGGAACGTCTGGAAGGCCAGCGCCACGGTCCACGCGCTCGCCATGCGACATCGCAACGAGGGGTCCGCCGGCTGGAGCGTGTCGTCCCAGTCTCCGTCGCCGTAGTCGACCAGGGCGGTGCCGCTCAGAAAGCGGGCGCGCACGTGGGCCACCACCCGTTCGCAGTGCGCCCAGAGGGTCTCCTCGGGATCCGCCGGAGCGAACGTCTTCGGGTCCGTGTAGCCGACCCGGGACGACAGGAACGCGAGATCGTTGGCGGCCTCGGCGTAATCGCACAACGCCTTCACCGGCCAAAAG
>JBJKRV010000069.1:0-8686 GCA_046704465.1 Opitutaceae bacterium
CTCACCCGCCCCGCGCCCTACCTGGCGGCGGCCGCCTCGCTGCCGGTCTGGTTCCCCGCGCACCGGGCCACGATCGAGAAGTACGGGCGCTTCGACGACCGGAGCAATCCGTGGACGCGCCCGGCCAACTTCGTCGGCGACGGACCGTTCATCCTGAAGCAGTGGCTGCCGAACAACCGCATCGTGGTCGACCGCAATCCGGAATACTGGGACGCCGCGCACGTGCGCCTCACGCGCATGGTCTTCTATCCGATTGCGAACGCCAACACGCAGGAGGCCGCGTTCCGCACCGGCCAGCTCGACCTCACCTCCGACCTGCCGGTCGCGCGAATCGCCTTCTACCGGAAGCACGATCCGGCGGTGCTGCGGATCGATCCCTTTCTCGACACCGCGTTCCTCCGCTTCAACACCACCCGTCCGCCGCTCGGCGATCCGCGCGTGCGCCAGGCCCTCGCGCGCGCCCTCGACCGCAGGGCGCTGGTCCGCGACGTCCTGCGCGGCGGACAGCGCCCCGCCCACTGTCTCACCCCGCCCGGCACCGCGGGCTACACGGCGCGGGCGGCGATTCCCGATGACTTTGCCGGCGCGCGCCGCCTGCTCGCCGCGGCCGGTTTCCCCGGCGGGCGCGGATTTCCCCGGCTCGACATCCAGTTCGCCACCTCGGAGCTCAACCAGCACCTGCTGGAGGCCGTCCAGCAGATGTGGCGGCGGGAGCTCGGCATCGAGGTGACCCTCAGTCCGAAGGAGCAGCGCGTGTGGCTCGCCGACGAGCGGCAGCTCAACTATGACATCTCGTTTGCCCACTGGTACGGCGACTACGTCGACCCCAGCACCTATCTCGAGCTGTTCACGTCCGACAGCGGCAACAACTCCACCGGCTGGGCCGACGCCCGCTACGACCGCCTCGTGCGCTCCGCGGCCGCCGAACTCGATCCCGGGCGCCGCAACGAGCTCTATCAGCAAGCCGAGGCCCTGCTGCTCGCCCAGGCGCCGATCGCGCCGATCTTCTTCGGGACCCGCGTCTACCTCTGCAACCCGGCCGTGCGCAACTGGTACCCCTCGCTGCTGGGCGAGCACCAGTACAAGTACGTCTATCTGGCAAAGTAACCTGGCCGGGACGGGCAGTCCGCGGAAGTGCGCGCCCGGCGGCATCCGACCGTTCGGATCTCGCACGCAACCTGCTCTTGCATCCTTGTGCCCGCCCGGCCGACAGCTCATGTTACCTCCCATGTCCCGCCTGCAGCGCCTGACACCGCTCGTTGCCCTGCTCTGGCTCGCCGCCCCGGTCGCCCTGCGCGCCGGCAGCGTCGAGATCGTCAGGGTGATGCCGGGCTGGCGCGATGCCGACTCCTTCCGCCGCATCAGCGAGTACTTCACCGGCAAGGAGAACACGGGCGGCATCACCGTCTTGCGCAGCCAGCCGGACCATCGGGCCGGCTATTACTGGCTGGTGCGGGTCAAGAATCCGGGAGCCTCCCTGCCTGGGGCGCGATTCGAGCTGGAGGTGGTCACCCCGGACAGCCCGCAGCCGAAGACGTTCAAGTTCGCCACCGACCTGCGCGCCGGCAGCGCGCTGTACGATCTCGGCCTCACGGGAACCGATTGGACCACGCCCAAGGCCCGGCCCGCCGCGTGGCGCCTGCAGGTTCTTTCCGGCGACGGACACGTCCTGGCCGACGAAAAGAGCTTCCTTTGGGCCCCTCCCGCCGGTTGAACCCGGCAGGCGGAGTCCGATTTTCGGAGCCGGTGCCCGCCGGCCTTCGGACCAGGTCGGTCATTCCGCCCCGCCGCCTCATGTGTCATGGCTGATTTCTTCACGCGCTATCGTCTGGACGACTTCTACGACGAGATGTTCGAGTCGCCGGGCACGCCACGGGCCCATTACCGCCGACTGTTCCGGCGCCTGGCGCGCATGGAGGGAATGGAGGAGCTGTTCCAGCGCCAGCGCATCGCCGACCAGACCTTCCTCCAGCGGGGAGTCACCTTCACCGTTTACAGCGATCAGCGGGGGACGGAGAAGATCTTTCCCTTCGACCTGATCCCGCGCATCATTCCCTCCCGGGAATGGTCGCAGCTCGAGGCCGGCCTGCAGCAACGCATGACGGCCCTCAATCTCTTCCTGCAGGACATTTACGGGGACCAGCGCATTCTGCGGGAAGATGTGGTCCCGCGCGCGATGGTGGAATCCTGCCGGCATTTCCGGCCCGAAATGGTCGGCTTCCCGGCCCCCCGGGGACTCCACGTCCATATCAACGGCACCGACCTGATCCGCGACCAACCGGGCGTCTATCGGGTCCTCGAGGACAACCTGCGCACCCCCTCGGGAGTCAGCTATGTGCTGGAGAACCGCCAGGTGATGAAGCGGGTCTGGCCCATGCTCATCCGCGACTACCGGGTCCGGCCGGTCGAGGAATACACCGACAACCTCCTCGACACGCTCCTGCACCTGGCGCCGGAACACGTACCCGAGCCCACCGTCGTGCTGCTGACCCCGGGTGTGTTCAACGCCGCCTATTTCGAGCATTCCTTCCTCGCCCGCCAGTTGGGTATCGAGATCGTCGAGGGCTCCGACCTCGTGGTGGAGAAGCATCGCGTGTACATGCGGCGCACCAGCGGACTGGCCCCCGTGCACGTGATCTACCGGCGCCTCGACGACGACTTTCTGGACCCCACCGTGTTCCGCGCCGATTCGCTCCTGGGCGTGCCCGGCCTGGTCGACGCCTATCGCCGGGGCAACGTCGCCCTCTGCAACCCGGTCGGCACCGGCGTGGCCGACGACAAGGCCATGTACCATTTCGTGCCGCGCATCATCCGGTTCTACCTGCAGCAGGAGCCGCTGCTGCAGCAGGTCGACACCTTCCTCTCGACCGACCCGGAGGACCGCGCCTACATTCTGGAGCACCTGCCGGAGCTGGTGGTCAAGAGTGTCAACGAGGCCGGCGGCTACGGCATGCTGGTGGGGCCCCAGAGCACCCGGAAGCAGGTCGAGGAATACCGCCGCAAGATCCGGGCGCATCCGCGCAATTTCATCGCCCAACCGACCATCGGCCTGTCGCGCTGTCCGGCGGTGTGCGGGCGGGCGATCGAGGGCCGCCACATCGACCTGCGGCCCTACATCCTCAACGGACGGACGGTGCGGATCATGCCCGGCGGTCTCACGCGGGTGGCCCTGCGCCGCGGCTCGCTTGTGGTCAACTCCTCCCAGGGCGGCGGCAGCAAGGACACCTGGGTGCTGGCCGACGATGAGCTGCAGCCGCCGGCGGCGGAAACCGTCATGGTCTGATCACCGACCGACCTCTTCCATGCTGAGCCGTGTTGCCAATCTCGTGTACTGGATGTCCCGCTACCTGGAGCGGGCGGAGAACACGGCGCGGATCGTCGACGTGAACGCCCAGCTCGTTCTCGATCTGCAAAGCCGCCAGACCGCCGATGACCCCAAGGCCTGGGAGCCGATGATCTATGTCGCCGGCAACGAGGATCGGTTCTTCGAACTCTACGGGCGCGGCGGGTTGACCGAGGAGAACGTCGTGACCTTCATGCTGTTCGACCGCCGCAATCCCAGCTCGGCGCTTTCCTGCATCAACCAGGCGCGCGAGAACGCCCGCTGCATCCGCGACCAGCTCTCGACCGAGGTCTGGGAGCAGCTCAACACCGCGCACCTGCGGCTGCGCGCCCACACCTACGCCACCTACCAGGATCGCGGCTCAGTCGACTACCTCAACCGGCTGAAACAATCCCTGCAACTGGTGCACGGCATCGCGGATTCGATGCTGCCCCGCGGCCAGTCGTGGTGGTTCTATGAGTTCGGCCGCTACCTGGAGCGGGCCGACAACGTGTCGCGCATCATCGACGTCAAATATTTCCTGCTGCTCCCGCGCGTTCAGACCGTCGGCTCGGCGCTGGACTTGATCCAGTGGGCGGCGGTGCTGCGCTCCTGCTCGGGTTATGAGGCCTTCCGCAAAAGCCGCCGCGGGCAGCTTTCCCTGGAGCGCGTCCTCGAGTACCTCATCCTCGATCCGCTCTTCCCGCGCAGCATCCGCTTCGCGGTGACCGCGGCGGGCGCGGCGCTCGACCACATCCTCACGGACGTGCCCCGGTCCGTCGGCGATCCCTGCCGCCGGCTGGTGGACGCGCTTGCGGCGGAACTCGGGCGCGCCAACATCGCCGAAATTCTTGTCGGCGGCCTGCATGAATACCTCGACGGCCTGCAGGTGAAAATCGCCGCGATCCACGAGGCGATGCACGCCGCATTCATCGAGCACCGGCCGGCGCGCAGCCAGGCTCAGGCCTGATCCCGCCGCCGGCTAAAGGTCGGCCGCACCGTCCGCCGGCGGGTTCCAGACCATGCGCGGACCGACGGACGTCCGGACCAGCCGGCGCGCGCGGTCGAGTGCATGATGCCCGGGCGGAAGCAGCTCCGGCAACGACGGAAATGCCGCCGCCGGTTGGCGGGAGACTCCCGGTTTGCGAGCCCCGTCCGGTGTCACCGCCCGAACCGCCGCCGGCGGGGGAACCGGCGTCAATCGGTCTCCCATGGTGACATTCATGGAGCCGATGAGTCCGATCCACGCCAGCAAATGGACCATCCTCTGCCAGCGGCCCGCCGCCAATCCGATGCGCGACCGAAGTTCGACCGCCGGGACCGTCGGCGCGGCGGCGGCCGGCTGCGGGCGCCGGTCAGCCGGTGCAGGGTCGACTGTCGCCGCCACGGGAGCGCCCCCGGCGCTGACACCTTTGAAGTCGTGGATCAACTCCCGGTGGGCGAGGCGCTGGTGCGAGGCGCGAAATCGCTCCGGGTCGATCTCCTTCACCAAAAACCACAGCTTGTGGCAGGCATACGCCCAGTCGTCGACCAGTCGCGGAAACAGCAGAAACGTGTGCGGCACCTCGTGCGCGGTCAGCGTGTGCACCAGATGAAAGAACATCTCGGCCAGGACCGCCTTCTGCTCCCGCGGGTCCGCCGTCTTCCACAGCCCGCCGGGCACCGTTCCGTTTCCGCCTCCGACCCGCGCGCGGCTGAGGGCAGCGGATTCCAGGTCGCGCATCGGGATGTAGACGTGATCGATCACGAACCGCCCGTCGGCAAGAATCTGCTCGAGTTCGTCGCACAGCGCCGGGTTCTTGACGATGTAGGGGCCCGCCGGCGGCTCCTTCACCAGGCGCATGAACGTATGCTTCGGCTGACGCCACCAATCACGCACCGTCGGCCGCCCGTGCGAGACGGGCACCCGGCGTTCCAATCCGGCCCGACTGCGGTTGGCAACCTGCCGGCGGGCTTCCTCGGGAGTGAATCCGGTGTCCAGCCCGAGATCGGTCAGAAGCTGCACCAGAAAAGTGGTTCCGGCCCGGCCGGTGCCGGTGATGACGACCTTGTGCTCGGATTTCATACCCTCCGGCACCCCGCCACAGCCCGATCCCTCCCCAGATCACGACACATATCCGGTGAAAGACGCCGCGGTTGGGCGGCAGTTACTGGCGCCGGATCGTCCCCCGGAGCATTCGGAATGGCCAACAGTTCTCACTCTCGAGACCGCCGGACGGACGAGCATTGACCGATTCAGGCCGGAGCGCTGATAAACCTCTCATTGCTAAATTCATCCCGACCGACCTGGTGCGACTGGAGACCGTTGCCGCTCTCCGGACCTCTGTCGCCCCGCGTGCTTGCCGAAATACTGGACGGCGGCCAGGCCTTCCGGTGGCGAAGCGTCAATCTCGCCTCGGAAACGCCAGCGGTCGCGGACTCACCTGAGCGCCGCGCTCCGGAAAAGGTGACCGTCTGGCAGGGTATCTGGGGAAATTGCGTCGCCCGGCTGGCGCTTGATGGTCCGGGCGGCGACCTGTGCTGGTCCGCTCCGGCATCCCTGGCGTCAAGGGTGGCGGATGAACTCCCCCGCTATCTCTCGACGCCGGTGGACTTTGACCGGCTGGCAGACACCCTGCCCTGGCGCAGCGACCCACATCTGGCGCGCTGTCTTGTGTCGTTTCGCGGACTTCGGATTCTGCGGCAACCGCTGGGCGAAACCTTGCTCTGCTTTCTTTGCAGCGCGACCAAGCAGATCGTCCAGATTCGCCGCATGGTCGACCGGTTGGCCCAAAACCACGGAACCCTGATTGCGCCCGGCTATCATCGTCTTCCGAGCTGGCCGGAACTGGCCACGGTGAGCGAGGGCGCCCTGAGGGAGTGCCAGCTCGGATTCCGCGCCCGCCACGTGCGGGAAGTCGCACGCTTTCTGGCCGAAAAACCGGGCTGGCTGGACCAGACCGGCCGGCTGCCCTACGTCGAGGCCAAGGCGCGGCTCTGCCAGTTGCCGGGGGTTGGCGAAAAGATCGCGGACTGCGTGCTTCTGTTCGGCGCCGGCCGGCTGGAGGCATTTCCCGTCGACACGTGGATCACGCGCACGCTGCAGACCCGTTACGGACTCACCGGGTGGACCCCGCGCCAGATCGCGACCTTCGGCCGCATTCATTTCGGACCCCATGCCGGCCTCGCCCAGCAGTACCTCTTTGCCTGGGAGCGGGAGTTCGGACGGTCGGGGTACCGCCCGGCTCCGTAATCGACCGGGCGAGACCGGGGCGCCACCCCTTCGGGTCGAGCCGGGCTTCTCCAGCGGCTTGCTGAACCTCCCACCCTCAATGCCCCCCTCCCCAATCTTTGGTGTAGACCCATGTAGACCCGAACGGCTGGCCTGCCAGCCGAAGCGTTTCGCGATGCGAAACGCGGAGGCTGGTGCCCGGGGCCGGACTCGAACCGACAAGCCTTTCGGCAAGGGCTTCTAAGACCCTCGTGTCTGCCAATTTCACCACCCGGGCGCAGGGGATTTTCGATGGCAGATTGCCGATTCTCAATCGGCCGATGCAAGCGGCAAATGGGGCCTTCATTGCCAGATTGAGGATCCGATGGGATCCTCAATCTGGCAAATGTAAGCAAATGACGCCACTGCGGAAGCGCTTGTCTCGACGCCGGTCCGATCGGCGTCGGGCTCAACCCAAGGCCGGTCTTCCGGCGCGGGATACAATGCCCGCGTTCATCAATCGGCGGCCGCCCGCTCCCGATTCAGCCACACCTTGCACACGCTCTTCATGCGGCCGAGGATGTAATACACCGTCTGGCTGCGCACGCGCACCAGCTGTCCGCCGACAATCCGCGGCACGAAATCCTGCGGGACCTCCATGATTTCCTCGGGCGAGGCCCCGTCGAGTCCGCGGCACAGAATGGCCGTCATCGCCTTCGTCAGCGTCTGCACCTGCGGACCGAGCGTGATCCGGAAATGGGCGCGGCGCTCCGGGTCGACGCGCAGGAAGACTCCGACCGTGTCGGTGCATTCCTCGTCCTTGCGCACGTCCTCCAGGTCAAACGCCTCGCCCGGCTGCGGCGCGCAGTGCGGGGCGTTGTCCGCGTAGGCGATCAGGTTCTCCCGCTTCTCCGCGTCGGGCAGCACCTCAAAGAGGTCGACGATTTCGACCAGGTTGGGCGGATAGCTCATGGGAATGGCCGCGTCGCGGCCGCCGCGTGAAAGCCGGCGGCCGGATGCCGCGGCGTCAACCGGGCTCGTTGCCCTTGGGAATCGGGGCCCGCACCCCGTTGCCCCAATCGGTCCAGGAACCATCGTAGTTGCGCACGTTCTGATAGCCGAGCAGGTAGGTGAGCACGAACCACGTGTGGCTCGACCGCTCGCCGATGCGGCAATACGCGACGATCTTGTCGTCCGGCTTCAGGCCGAGATTCGTCGTATAGATCTTCTTCAGCTCGTCGGCGGTCTTGAAGGTCGCGTCGTCGTTGGCCGCGGTTTTCCACGGCACGCTGCGGGCCCCGGGAATGTGCCCCCCGCGCAGGACGCCCTCCTGCGGATATTCCGGCATGTGGGTGATTTCGCCGCGATATTCGCCGGGAGAACGCACGTCGATCAGCGGCCCCTTGGCCTCCATGTGTGCGATCACATCCTCGTAAAAGGCCCGGATCTCGCGGTCCCGCCGTCGCGGTGGCACCGGATAGCTCGCCCGCGGATATTCCGGCCGCTCGCGGGTCATCGGCCGACCGTCGCTCCGCCACTTGTCACGGCCGCCGTCGAGCAGCCTGACCTTCGCATGGCCGAAGAGCTGGAAGGCCCACAACGCATAGGCGGCCCACCAGTTGGACTTGTCACCGTAAAAGACCACGGTCGTGTCCGCGCCGATCCCGTTGCGGGAGCAGATCTCGGCGAATCCCGCCGGCGAAACATAGTCGCGCTCCGTGTTGTCCTGCAGATCGCCGCGCCAGTCGATGTGCACGGCACCGGGAATGTGCCCGGTGTCATAAAGCAGCACATCCTCGTTGCTTTCGACGATGCGAAGGCCGGGCTCGTGCAGGTGGGCCTGCAGCCAGTCGCCGTCGACCAGGACCTCCGGATGGGCATACTGCGCAAACTTTGGATTCATGGCTGATAGAAATGTATGTTTGGTTGGAAACTAAAGTATTTAACCGAAGATACCCAACGTCTTCCCCGATGCAAACCCGGGCCGGCAAATCCGCCCCCGTCAGACGGCCGCGCCCAGCCGCTCGCCCATCCGGGCGTAGGTCTCGCGATGCTGACTGCTTTGCTCCACCAGATCCGCATCGAACCGGATCCGCCCGGGTGCAAAGAGGGTGATGACCGACGACCCGCCGAAGGCAAACAGCCCCTTTTCTTCGCCCTTGGCCACCGCCCGG
>JBJKRV010000070.1:0-9101 GCA_046704465.1 Opitutaceae bacterium
GTTTCCGGGGTCTGGTTATGGAGGGCCGCGACATCGGATCCGTGATTTTCCCGGAGGCGGACTTTCGTTTCTTCCTGCAGGCCGATCCCGCCGAGCGCATGCGCCGCCGCACGGCGCAGGGCCAGCACGATGCCATTCAGGTCCGGGACCGCCTGGACTCCTCGCGGGCGGCGGCGCCGCTGACCTGTCCGCCCGGTGCGATCGCGATCGACAGCACCGCCCTGAGCCTTGAGAAGGTGGTGACACGCATGTCGGACCTGATCGCCGCGCGCCTCGCCGCACCATGAGCCGCCAGTTTCCACAGATCCGGATGGAGCCGATCTACGGCATCGGCCACTTCGCCGCCGTGCTGTGCCGCGACATCGTTTTCACCGGTGAGGTTTCCGGCGAGGAAAACATTCCCTCACGAGGCGGGTACATCGTCGCGGCGAACCACGCCAGCGTGCTGGATCCGCCGATCATCGGCAGCCATGTGCCGCGGCAGCTTTCGTTCTTTGCCCGGAACACATTGTGGAAGGGCGGGATCGTGAGCTGGTGGCTCACTGCCGTGGGTACCATTCCGGTTGCCCGCGATGCCGGGTCGGACATTGCCGCCCTCAAGCGGGTGATGCACGTCCTCAGGAACGGCGGCGCCGTGATTCTTTTTCCCGAGGGCACCCGCACGCGGACGGGCGCGCTGCAGCCGCCCAAGGCGGGGGTCGGCCTGCTCGCGTGCCGTACGGGGGTGCCGGTGGTGCCCGCGCGCATCTTCGGCACGTTCGAGGCGTTCGGGCGGCAGGGTCCGCTTCGCATTGGCACGCCGGTGTCCGTGATCTTCGGCCCCCCGCTGTCGTCCGCCGTCTATGACCGGCCGGAGGACGGCAAGGAGCGATACCAGCGCGCCTCCGAGCGCATCATGGCCGCGATCGCCGCGCTGCAACTGCCCCGGCCGACGGTCATCTGACGATCAGTCGCGCCGCGTGCCGGCGGCGAGGTCGGCGGTGAGGATTTTCAGACGGTCCGAGATGCGTGCGGTGTCGCCGAGGTTTTCCGTGATGCCGTTCACGAGGGCGCTGCCGACCACGACGCCGTCGGCGCAGCGGGCCACGGTGCGAACCTGGTCGCGGCGCGAGACGCCGAAGCCCACGACCACCGGCAACGACGTGTGCCGGCGGATGAGCGCGACAGCTTCCGGGATACCGGCCGCCATCTGGTCGCGGACGCCGGTGACTCCCTCGCGCGAAACGTAATAGATGAAGCCGGTGGCGGCCCCGGTGATCCGCGGCAGGCGCCGCTCCGGCGTCGTCGGGGCCACGATGAAGATGGTGCGGAGGTCGTGTTTCCTTCCGGCGGCGAGCACCTCGCCGGCCTCCTCGGGCGGCAGGTCGAGCGTGAGCATGCCGTCGACGCCGGCGGCGCGCGAGGCGCGGACGTAGGCGTCGACGCCGTGGGAAAAGACGACGTTGTAGTAGCAGTAGAACACGATCGGCACCTCCGGATGATCGGCGCGCAAGGCCCGCACCAGGGCCCACACGCGCTCGGAGGTCATGCCGGCGTCGAGCGCCCGCTGCGCCGCCAGCTGGTTGGTCAATCCGTCGGCGAGGGGATCCGAAAACGGCACGCCCAGTTCGAGGACGTCGGCACCGCCGGCAATGACGGCGCGGCAGGCGGCCAGCGAGGTGTCGAAATCGGGGTCGCCGGCGCAGAGGTAGGCCACGAAGGCGGCCCGGTTTTCGGCGCGGGCGCGATCAAAGGCGCGGGCGATTCGGTCCATGGCGAAGGGAGGAAGGTCCGAAGTCGCCGACGGGAGGTCGAGTGAAAAGTGACCCCAAGCCCGGGGACCGACGCGCGTCCCGCGGGGCCATGCGGCCTATTTCAGGGCGCATTCCACCATCACCGGCAGATGGTCGGAAAGGTAGCGGCGCACCACCTGGCAATGCACGGCGCGGCAGGCCGGCGGCAGGAAAATGAAGTCAAGGGATCGGCTCGGCCAGGGCGAGGGATAGGTGCGGAACCCGCGCGGCGGATGCAGCGTGTAGCGGCCGTGAAGCGACAGATACCGGAACAGGGAGGCGGTGGCGTCGAGGCGATGCGACGGGTTGTTCAGGTCGCCGCACAGAATCGGCGGGGTCGCCCAATGGGCATGGCGCTGGTCGCGTTTGGCGTTGAGGTACTCCATCAGCTTTTCGATCTGCCGGAAACGGTGCGTCCGCGAGCCGTAATGGAGATGGAGGTTGACCACCGGCAGCAGGCGCCCGCCGAGGTCGATCTCGGCGAACAGAAACCCCTTTTCGCCCAGGCGGCGCTGGCCGAAGGTGATGTTTTCCCACGTGGTGATCCGGTGCCGGGACAGGATGGCATTGCCGTAGTTCAGGTGATAACCGCCCGTCCGGCGATTGTTCACGCCGAAGACGGCGAAGGGGAAATCCGCGAAAATCCGGAGGTAATCCAGGTGGTCGAAGCTGCCGCTCCACCGGGAGTTCTCGTCGATCTCCTGCATGGCGACGATGTCCGGTTCGAGCTCGTCAAAGAGCCGGGCGATTTTGCGGAGATTGCGCTCGAAGCGGCGCCGGCCGCTCAGGCCCGGCAGCGGCGACAGGCCGCGGCCGTGGGCGATGTTGAAGGTGAGAATCCGGAAGGTCGGCATGCCCGGGCTTGATTTTGTCCGCATGAGCCGGCGGGGCAAGCCGGGGCACCGGCCGGAAAGGCGGCCGGGGAACAGGGTTGACAGAGGCGTTCCGGGGGCGGAGTTTTTGCGGCTCTTTCACGGCGACCGTAGCTCAGTCGGTTAGAGCACCAGATTGTGGATCTGGGTGTCGCGGGTTCGATCCCCGTCGGTCGCCCCACTTTTCCCGGGCCGGCCCCAGCAAACGCCGACGACACCTGGTCACCGCCCGATTGCGACTTGTCCGCGGGGCGATTCCGGTGACACTGACGGCATGGTCAAAATCACCGGCGAGTATCTGGGCGACCTCCATTGCACGGCCACGCACGGACCGTCGGGGTGCACCTTGGAGACCGACGCCCCCGTGGACAACCAGGGGCGCGGGGAGGCGTTTTCACCGACCGATCTGGCGGCGACGGCCTTGGGCACGTGCATCCTGACGACGATGGGCATAGCCGCCCGGCGGTTGGGCGTGGATCTCAAGGGAGCCCGGTTCGAGGTGAACAAGGAGATGTCGACGGACTTTCCGCGGCGGATTGTGGGCCTGGCCATCCATATCTGGCTGCCGATCCCCCGGAGCGCGGATCCCGACGAGGTGTTGGAGCGCACGGCCCGGACTTGTCCCGTCCACAAGAGCCTGCATCCGGCCATCTCGGCGCCGGTCACGCTGCATTGGCAGGAGTAGCGGATGGATTGAGGCCGGCGGGTGCGGGCGGTGCGCCGTCCCGGGCGTGCATCAACGGGACGCCGCAAAGCGGTAGGTGGTATTGAAGATAAGCTCGATCTTCCCGACCCAGACGCGCACCTTGATCCGGCCGTGATCGGAGCCGGTGCCGTCGGGGACGGCACGGCCCGCGATGCGTCGCCCATCGCCATTGCGATTGGTGGCGTGACCGGTGAAATGCACGACGTTTCCCTGCTGGAGGCGGTGGAGGCTGTCGGCGGGGAAGTCGATCGAAATACTGCCGCGCTCGTTGTAAAAGAAGAAAGGGAAAACCTTGGCGTGGTACTGCGAGGTGTAGGTGTCACCCTCGCGAACAAACGGCTGCATCGTCAGGCTGACGCGGCCGATGTAGATAGAGGTCCAGGTGTCCTCGATGTCGACGACGGCGGGGCGCGTCGATGGGGACGGCGTCGCACCGCGTCCCGGCGCCGCAAGTGCGATCAGGAGAACGGAAAGCGCGATGACATCGACGGCGCGGCGCAGCACGGGCTCACTGTGCGGCAAGGCCGGGACCGGGCAAACAATCTTTCGATTTGCGCCGCGGCGGGTAGACGGAATGATCGGCGGCGTATGGCGAGGAAATCTCAAGCCACTTGGGGTGGGCGCTTTGCGGCGGCTCCGGCGGAACTGATCGTCCGGTTCGGCGAGTCGGTGTCGTTCGACCGGCGCCTCGCGCCGTTCGACATCCAAGCCAGCCAGGCGCATGCCGCGATGCTGGCCAAGGTGGGCCTCGTTTCCGGGCGTGAACGCGATGCCATCCACAAAGGACTGGAGCAGATCCGGAGGGAGATCGAAACGGGCCGGTTCCGCTGGGATCCCAGGCTCGAGGACGTGCACATGAACATCGAGCAGGCGCTGACCCGGCGGGTTCCCGCCGCCGCCAAGCTGCACACCGCCCGGAGCCGCAACGATCAGGTGGCGGTCGACATGCGCCTTTTCCTGCGTCAGGCGTGCGACTCGCTGTGCGGCCGGGTGCTCGCGGCACAAAGCGCGTTGCTGGCCCTGGCCGAAAAATACCGGGACGTCTGCATTCCCGGCTATACGCACCTGCAGCGGGCGCAACCGGTTCCGTTTGCCCATCATGTGCTGGCGTGGATGGAGATGCTGGAGCGCGACTTCCTGCGCCTGCGAGATGTGCAGGACCACGCCAACTGGTGTCCGCTCGGATCCGGCGCCGTCGCCGGGACGACGTTGCCGATTGATCGTGAGTTCACCGCCCGGGCGCTCGGGTTTGTCGACGAGAGCGGCCGGGCGCGCGTGACGCAGAACTCGATGGATGCCGTGGCCGATCGGGATGTCCAACTGGAGTTTGCCTTCGCGTGTGCAATCGCCGGCGGCCATCTGTCGCGCGTGGCCGAAGACCTCATCCTGTGGTCGAGCGCGGAATTCGGCTTTGTGGCGCTGCCCGAGGCCTTTTGCACCGGCTCATCCCTGATGCCGCAGAAGAGAAACCCCGATTCCTGCGAACTGATCCGGGGAAAGGCGGCGCGGATGCAGGGTAATCTGCAGACCCTGCTGACGCTGCTGAAGGGACTGCCGCTGACCTACAACCGGGACCTGCAGGAGGACAAACCGCCGGTGTTTGACAGTTTCGACCAGCTTGCGCTCTGCCTCGAGGTGCTGGCCGGTTCGGCCGCGGGCCTGAAGTTGAACGAGGCACGCTGCCGGGCGGTTGTGGCCGACCCGGGACTGCTGGCGACCGACCTGGCCGAATATCTGGTGCGCAGAGGCGTGGCCTTCCGTGACGCCCACCATGCGGTTGGCGCCCTCGTGCGCCTCGCCGAGGAGGCGTCGGTGCCGCTCGATCAATTGACCCTGGCCCAGGCGAAATCCGTGCATCGCGGATTTGGCCCGGATTGGCGGGGGGCATTCGATTTGCGACGGGCTCTGGGGCGGCGGTCAGGTCCGGGCATGCCCGGACCGGTTCAAGTCCGGCGGCAACTGATGCGCTGGAAGCGAATGCTCCGGGCGCGCCGGCCGCGAGGGCGGTCGGACGGCCGCTAGCCGGGCCGACGCGTTCTTCAGTCGCGCGCGTCGCATGAAGCTGCCGAGTCTGTTTCCGACGCAACGGGGCGACCCGGAGCTTTATCCGTTCCGCCACGGATTGGTGTTTTCGTTCTTCAACGCGATCACCTGGCAGGTCGCCATCGGGACGCCCCTGGTGCTTTTCGCGGAACGCCTCGGCGGGTCCACGCTGCAGGTGGGCCTGGCCTATTCGTTCGTCTTTCTGTTGACGCCGATTCAGGTCGTGGCCACGGCCCTGATCCCGAGATTTGGATTCAAGCGGCTAACGTTGGTCGGATGGGGCGTACGCCGCTACTTTCTGCTTGTGCCCATCGCCCTGGCGGCCCTCGCACCAAAATCTCCGCCGTCGTGGATGATAAATGCCTTGGTGATCAGTGTGTTCTGTTTCTGCCTGTTCCGCGCGATCGGGGCATCGGCGATCGTCGCGTGGCTCTACGGTCTGGTGCCCGAGAATGCCCAGGGCCGCTATTTTGCCAACGACCAGCTGCTCTCGGCAGTCGGCAGCGTGGGCATGCTGCTCGTGAGCGTCCTTCTGTTCATGTGGTTGCCGGCCTACCAGGCGCTGCTGATCCAGTATTCGATCTCGCTCCTGGGATCCAGTTGGGCCTATCGGGCGTTGAAGCGCCTGCCGGACGTTCCGTCGCCGAAGACGCTCAGTCTGGCGGCGGTGCTCAGAGACACGCCGCGGCATTTGTTCAAGGCATCGCCGTTTCGCTATTATCTGTGGCTGGCGGTGTGCTGGTACGTGATCAGCACGCCGATACCGCCGTTTGCCGCCTATTACCTCAAGGTCGTGCCGCACCTCGGCTCGGGGCAGATCATGAGCTTCGAGGTGCTGCGGTATACGGGCGTGATGATCGCGGCGTGGTTGATTCGCCGCCGCATCGACCTCACGGGCGCGCGTCCCTTTTTCCTGGTGGCCTTGGGGCTCTGCGCAGGGCTGGCGATTTATTGGTGGGTGTATCTGCGCCTGGGCGAGACGGGAATCGCGGGAATCTATGGCGTCTATTTCCTGCTGGGTGTCGGAGCCACGTGCTGGACGGTCGCCAACTTGAGCTACCTGCCCAAGGTCACGCCCGGCGCGGATCGGACCCTCATGGTCGCGCTCCACGGCGCCGTGACGGCGTGGTTGGGCGGCCTGGCGCCGGTGTTGTGGGGCGGCTTCCTGCGGGCCAGCGTAAACGGAAGGCCGTCCATCCACGTCGGCGTGTTTGAAACCTTTTTTGTCGTGGTTCTCATCACCGCGATCCTGCTCTCGCCGCTGGTCGGCCGTCTGACCGAGGATCGGGCGACTCCGGCGGAACCGCTGATCATCGGCAATGCGATGCTCCGTCCGTTCCGGGCCGCGACCTATCTGGCAAGTCTGATCGATCTCCCGAGCTTGAAACGGACCGGACGGCCGGCGCACAATGAATGACTGCGGCCGGCGGCCGCGGTGCGGGATCCTCCTCCGATGACCAGAATCCACATCCTCACCGATCGGGTCGCCAACCAGATCGCGGCGGGAGAAGTCATCGAGCGCCCGGCCGCGGTGGCGAAGGAACTGGTCGAAAACAGCCTCGACGCGGGTGCGACGCGCATCGAGGTCGAGTTTCGCGCCGGGGGCGCCGCCTACCTCCGGGTCGAAGACAACGGCTCCGGCATGGCGCGCGACGACGCCCTGCTCTCGCTGGAACGGCATGCCACCAGCAAGATCGCGGATTCCGGGGACCTGGAGCGGTTGTCGACCTTCGGATTTCGCGGCGAGGCGCTGCCGTCGATTGCCAGCGTGTCGCGTTTTGAACTGCAGACGCGGATGGCGGAGGACCTCGCCGGCACGGAGATCGTCGTCAACGGGGGGAAATTCGTGCACGTCCGGGACTGCGGCCGGCCGGCCGGCACCCGGATCGTGGTGTCGCAACTGTTCAATTCCGTGCCCGCCCGGCGGAAATTCCTCAAGAGCACCGCCACGGAGAGCGCGCACATCATCCACTGCGTGCGATTGTATGCGCTGGCCTGCCCGGGGGCGGCGTTCACCCTGATCGAGGACGGGCGGGTGATTTTCCGGTCGCCGGAGTGTGCGACGACGGCGGAGCGGGTGTCCGAGATCTTCGGCCGGCAGATCGCGTCCTCGCTGCTGGCGGTCGAGGCAGAGGAGGCGGGTCTGCAGTTGCGGGGTCTCATCAGCCGGCCGGGCGTGGGACGCGCGACGCGGCACGAAATGATCACGTTCGTCAACCAACGCCCGGTCGACAGCCGCACCCTCAGTTACGCCCTGATCGAGAGCTACCATGAGGCGGTGCCGAAGGGCCGCTATCCGCTGGCATTTTTGTTTTTGAATCTCGACCCGGCGGCGGTGGACGTGAACGTGCACCCGGCCAAGCGCGAGGTTCGCTTCCGCAGTGAGATGCAGGTGCGGGCCTTCGTGATCAAGACGGTGCTGACCCGCCTGCGGGAACTCGGGGAGGCATCATTCCCGGAAGCCAGCGCCGGGCCTGGGCCGTCGCAGCTGGCGGCGGCGACCCTACCGGTGGGGGGGGAAAAGGTTGAGCCTGAATCGCGAATCGCCGCACCCTTCCCGGCCTTCCGGCTGTCGCCCCCTGCTGGCCGGCAGCCTGAAGCCCCATCGGGATTGGGCGCAGCGGATCAGCGCATCGAGAACCCGCCGCCGCGGCTGAGCTGGCGGTACGTCGGGCTCGTCCGGGGGGCCTACGCCATTTTCGAGACTGCGGCCGGGATGGTGCTGGTGAACCGGCGGGCGGCCCACCGGCGCGTCTGGTACGAACGGCTGGTGGCGCAGTTTGCCGCGGGTCAGGTGGGCACGCAACGGCTGCTGTTGCCGGTGCCGGTGGAACTCGACGCCATCGGCACGGCCCTGCTGCTCGAGCGGCTCGACTTTCTCAACCGGCATGGGTTCGAGATCGCGGAGTTCGGCCGGAATTTCTTCCGCATCGAGGGAATCCCGGACTGGATGGATCCGGTAGTAGCCGAGCCGTTTCTGCGCGACCTGGTGGGCGCGGCGCGCGAAGGCCAGTTGGTGGCGAAGAGCCTCGAACGGGCCCGTGAAGAACTGGCAGTTCTGGCGGCGGCCAGGGCGGTGCGGATGCCGGACGGAGCGGGGGAGATCGAGTTGCTGGGCCTGGTGACGCAGTTGCTCGGTTGCGGGCAGCCCCTGAGGGATCCGGAAGGCGCGCCGACCCTGGTCGAATGGGGCGATGGCGAGCTCGCCCGGCGCTTTCAGAAGTGAGGCGGCGAGATCGCCGGGCGGGACGGCGCCAGCGACGGGAAACGGCTGCGGTATTTTATCATCCGATACGAGTCCCGACGCCCGGCCGGATGGAGGCCACCGGACGGTTTTTCCCCGGCGGCCAGAGGGAAAATGCGGCGGCGCAAGAAAGTGCTTGATTCGGCCGACTCGGCACCCATTGTGCCCCTCCCTTCTTCAAAGCCGGCCGGAAAAAACGACGGCAGAAGCAGGCGAGATCCGAGAGAGCAACCGTTCCTTGCCAGTGCTGATCCAAATCGTCGGGAAAAGTATTGACGACGAAAAGAGCGGTTGCCTTATTGGATCTTTTCCCCTCGTGGGGGAGACAGTTCTTTGAGATTTACTTTGTGCGATTGATTGGGACCCCCAATCAAACCTTTAACACAAAATGCACGCGTGTGAGAGCGATCTCATACGCAGCGTAGTTCGTGAATCACTAGGTTCCGAACTCTCTTTTCGGAGAG